>NZ_JBFUGN010001427.1:0-1137 GCF_056402895.1 Rhizobacter sp. P3_B12
GGTTCGGGACGTTGGCGCAGCCGGCCACGGTCAGTGCGGCAGCCAGCGGCGCCAGGCGCGCGGCGCATCGGGGCAGGTTCATGGGGAACTCCGGTCGGGTGGACGCGGCATCGTAGCGTCCGATGCGCCGAACTGGCGAGGCTCCCGCTCGCTTTTCCGCTCACTGCTGCCGTTGGCGCAGCACGACAATTCGCGCGTGATCCGCCCCACCCACCTCCTGCGACCGCGCCAGTGGTCGCTGCGCCTGCAGGCCAGCGTGGGCAGCTGCGTGCTGCTGATGCTGCTGTCGCTGGCGATCGGCCAGCTGTGGGCCCGGCGGGCCGCCGACCAGGTGCACACCGAGGCCGGCGCGGCGCTGCTGCAGACCGCGCGCAACATGGCCGATCGACTGTCGTACGAGATGGCCGAGCGCACGCGCGACGTGCGCCTGCTGTCGCAGCTCGACGTGCTGCGCGGCACCACCTCGCCGGCCGAGATCCGCGGCGCGCTCGATCGGCTGCGCGCGACCCTGCCCGCCTACGCCTGGATCGGCGTGACCGATGCCGACGGCACCGTGATCGCCGCCACCGACGACGTGCTGCTCGGGCAGTCCATCGCCGCCCGCCCGGTGTTCCTCAACGGCCGCGAGGGCCTGTGGACCGGCGACGTGCACGAGGCGGTGATGCTCGCCCGCTATGCGCCGAACTCGCCCGGCGAAGCGGTCAAGTTCGTCGACGTGGCCGCGCCGATCCGGCGCGCCGACGGCAGCCTGGGCGGCGTGATTGCGCTGCACCTGAGCTGGCAATGGGCCGAGCAGCTGCGCCGCTCGGTGCTGAGCCCGCGCGGCCTGCTGGCCACGCAGCAGCTGTCGGTGTACGGGCCCGATGGGGCGGTGCTGCTGGYGCCGCAGGCCGGCATGGGTCCGACCCTGGCACCGGCGCAGCTCGCCGCGCTGCAGGAGAGCTGGGCCGACGCGCTGTGGAGCGACGGCCTGCCGTCGCTGACCGCCGTGGCCGAGAGCCGGCCGGCGCAGCAGTTCAAGGGCTTCCGCTGGCACGTCGTGGCCCGCGACCAGGGCGATGCGACCGCGGCGGCCACGCAGCAGGTGCGCGCCACCGCGCTGGCCTGGAGCATCGGCATCGGGCTGCTGTGCTCGCT
>NZ_JBFUGN010001428.1:0-1133 GCF_056402895.1 Rhizobacter sp. P3_B12
TGCCACACAATGCGGCATGAGCGTGCGCCACCTCGACCACCTGCTGGAACCCCGATCGATCGCCGTCGCCGGGGCCTCCGACCGCCCGGCCAGCGTCGGCGCCACCGTCTGGCGCAACCTGCGCGCCGGCTTCCAGGGCCCGCTGCACGCGCTGAACCTGCGGCTGCGCACGCTCGACGGGCAGCCGGTCTTCACCCGCCCCGAGCAGCTGCCGGCCGCGCCCGACCTGGCGGTGCTGTGCACRCCGCCGGACACGCTGGCCACGCTGGTCGACCAGTTCGGCCGGCTCGGCACGCGCGCCGCCATCGTGATGACGGCCGGGCTGAGCGCCGCGCAGAAGCAGGCGGTGCTCGAGGCGGCCCGCCCGCACGTGCTGCGCATCCTCGGGCCGAACTGCCTCGGCCTGCTGACGCCGCGCCTGGGCCTGAACGCGAGCTTCGCGCACACCGATGCACTGGACGGCAACCTGGCCTTCGTCTCGCAATCGGGCGCGCTGGTCACCGCGGTGCTCGACTGGGCGAAGGCGCGCCGCGTCGGCTTCTCGCACCTGGTGTCGCTCGGCGAGCATGCGGATGTCGATTTCGGCGACCTGCTCGATCACCTGGCCAGCGATGCGCACACGCGCGCGATCCTGCTCTACATCGAATCGATCGGCGAGGCTCGAAAGTTCATGTCGGCCGCGCGCGCCGCGGCACGCAACAAGCCGGTGATCGTCGTGAAGGCCGGCCGCGCCGGCAACGGCCTGCGCGCGGCGGCCTCGCACACCGGCGCGCTGGCCGGCTCCGACATCGTGTTCGACGCCGCGATCCGACGCGCCGGCATGCTGCGCGTGGACACGCTGCACGAGCTGTTCGTCGCGGCCGAGACGCTCGCGCACTTCGGCGCCAACCGCGACGACCGGCTGACCCTGGTGACCAACGGCGGCGGTGCCGGCGTGCTGGCCGCCGATGCAGCGGCGCGTGCCGGCGTGCCGCTGGCCGAGCCGACTGAAACGCTGCTGGCGCGACTCGACGCGGTGCTGCCCGCCACCTGGTCGCACGGCAACCCGGTCGACATCATCGGCGACGCGCCGGTGCAGCGGTACGTCGACGCGCTGCAGGCGGTGCTGGCCGAGCCGCAGGCCGGCGCGGTGC
>NZ_JBFUGN010001429.1:0-1133 GCF_056402895.1 Rhizobacter sp. P3_B12
GTGTACCGCGGGCCCTGCCGGCTCAGCGCAGCGAGGCCACCTGGTGCGTCGTCTGGGCTTGGGAGGCGATGGGAGCCGCCGAGACCGGTGTCGGCTCGACGACGGCCGGCTCGGCCTGCAGCGGCGTGCTCGGCAGCGCGACCGGCGTCGGCACCACCAGCGGTGCGAACACCGGCACCGATTTGCCGTCGGCCACCATGCGCAGGTGCTCGCGCTCGGCCAGCACCTTGCCGGCGTAGCCGCCGTCGTCGTTCAGGTTGGCGGCACCCACGTAGAAGCGCAGCCCGGCCTCGACACCGCCGGCGCGCGTGATGCATTCCTTCAGCACCAGCGCGCCGACCCGCAGGTTCGTCACCGGGTCGAAGGCCGCATGGTTGCCGCCGAAGGCTTCGTACTTGTCGTCGTGCACGCGGGTCATGACCTGCATCAGGCCCTGCGCGCCGACCGAGCTCTGGGCGAAGGGGTTGAAGCTGGACTCGATCGCCATGATCGCGAGGATCAGCGTCGGGTCGAGCCCGGACTTGCTGCCGACGGCCCAGGCTTCCTTCACGAGCCGGCTGACGGGCTCGGGGGCGACGCGGTAGCGGCGCGAGATCCACAGCGCGACGGCGGCCTGCTGCTTGGTCAGGTCCCGGGGGTCGGTCGCGGTGGCACGGCTCACGGCATCGGGCTCGACCAGGTCGGTCAGCGCYTGGGCGGTGCCCTCGACGCGGGCATCGTGGCGCGCCCGCAGCCAGTCGAGCGCGCGGCTCTCGGCGACATGGCGCAGGTCGGCGCGGCTGCCCATGAACAGCACGATCGCGACGATGGCGAGCCCCAGCAGGGCCAGGCCGTTGTGGCTCACTTCCAGCAGGCCGTGACCCACGTCACGCAGAAAGACCGCGCTCGACCGAGCGGCGGTGTGGCGGGCGTCCTGAAATCCCGCGATCCATTGTTGAAGCGCTGTCGTCATGTCACTCCTTGTCAGTCCGTCTGGCGCCTCCACCCGCCGCGGCACGGGGCCCGGGGGGTGCGAGAGGTGACGGTGATAATCGACCGCGGATCGACTCCGGGAGTCTCCGGAACCGCTCCGTCGGCTTGCTCGTCGGCAGCGTGGTCCCCGCGAGCACCTCGTGTGCTCTGCGGGTTTACCC
>NZ_JBFUGN010001430.1:0-1130 GCF_056402895.1 Rhizobacter sp. P3_B12
GCTGACCACGTCGCGACGCCACGGGTCCGGCCCATGCCGCAACCCGGCGAGCGCGCAGCCAAGGTCTTGCCGCCGGCGCAGGAGGCGGCAGCCGCCGCACCCCCAGCCGCTTCCGGCGTCGACCAGCCATCCACCGAGGCGCCGGGCGGCTACGACGTGCCGCCGATGCCGGAGCGCGGCTGGAACGTGGTGTTCCAGGCCATCGATCCCGCGGCGGAGGTCGACACCGTGGCCACCGTCGAACTGGAGGTGTCGGCCCAGGGCTTGATCCGGCACTGGCGCATCGTCGAGTCGAACGCGCCGCTGGAAGCGACCACGGCCCTGCTGCTCGGCATCGAAACAACTCCGATGCTGCCGGCCGTGCGCGACGGGGAACCCGTCGATGCCATCGTCCGGTATGAATTGCGATTCCTGAGGGTTCCGTCCAATTGACGACGCACTCGGATACGGTTCGTTGCCAACGGACCGGCGCGAGGATCATCTATCATCCGCTTCCGGCCATCGCTCACGCGGCCTGATCCTACGACCAGCGCATGTCCACCATCCCCTTGTCTCCCCCTGCGAACACCGGCGGCACCCTGATCGAACTGCGCGATGTCACCTGTGGCTACGGCGACCGGGTGATCCTCGAGAACGTCAACCTCAGCGTGCCGCGCGGCAAGGTGCTCGCGCTGATGGGCACCTCGGGCGGCGGCAAGACCACGGTGCTGCGCCTGATCGGGCGCCAGCTGCAGCCGATGAAGGGCCAGGTGCTGTTCGACGGCGTCGACATCGCCACCCTCGATGCGCAGGGCCTGCACGCGATGCGCCGGCGCATGGGCATGCTGTTCCAGTTCGGCGCGCTGTTCACCGACCTGTCGGTGTTCGACAACGTCGCGTTCCCGCTGCGCGAGCACACCAACCTCGGCGAGGCGATGATCCGCGACCTGGTGCTGATGAAGCTCAACGCGGTCGGCCTGCGCGGCGCGCGCGACCTGCTGCCGTCGCAGGTGTCGGGCGGCATGGCACGCCGTGTCGCGCTGGCACGGGCCATCGCGCTCGACCCCGACCTGATCATGTACGACGAGCCGTTCGCCGGCCTCGACCCCATTTCGATGAGCGTCGCCGCGACGCTGATCAAGGACCTGAAC
>NZ_JBFUGN010001431.1:0-1129 GCF_056402895.1 Rhizobacter sp. P3_B12
GAAGGAAGACCGCTTCGAGGTGCTGGTCGAGGAGCTGCAGAAGATCGTGCGCGGCCAGCCGCCGCTGTCGCCGGCCATCGCGCGCCGGCTGCTGGGCCACTTCCGCCAGGGCCCCGGCGGCATGGGCGGGCTGTCGGAGCCGGCACCGTCGGGCTTCCAGAGCAGCCGCCCGATGCCGCTCGGCCGCGGCGCACCGCTCGACCACGAGCGCCTGACCCCGCGCGAGAGCGAGGTGCTGACCTACCTCAGCAAGGGCTTCACGATCAAGGAGATCGCGAACCTGATGGGCATCAAGTGGTTCACGGTCAACGACCACATCAAGTCGATCTACAAGAAACTCAACGTGTCCAGCCGCGCCGAAGCGGCCGTGCTGGCCAGCAAGCAGGGCCTGGTCTAAGTCCTCGGCCCACCGGGGCTGACCACCGCGCATGGACAACCCCGCGACGCGGCCGGCGAGCCTGCACACCGACTCCGCACTCGACTCCGGGCTGATCGACCCCGCGCTCGGCGACGACCAGCGCCTGTCGCGCTGGATGGGCTGGCGGCTGCGCCTGCTGGTGGTGGCCGCGCTGCTCGGCTGCGTGGCCCTCGTGATGACGGCCCGCTGGCTGGCCGCGCAACCGCACCTGCCGGCCGACTGGCGTGTCGGCGCGCAGGGCGAGGTCGAGCTCGTGCACGCCGACGACGCCGCGCTGAAGCCACTCGAGGGCCGCGCACTCGTCGGCCTGCTGAACGACAACGGCCAGGTCGCGATCGTCGACGGCCTGGCGCTGCAGCGCTCGCCGCGCTGGATCATGGGCGACACGCAGCGCGAACGCCACTTCGACCAGCACCAGCAGGTCGCCGCGGTGATGGGCGGCAGCGCCGTGCGGGTCTTCTTCATCGGCGGACGGCAGGTGGAGCTCGCGCTGCAGCCGCGCGGGCTGCTGCGGCTGGGTTCGATGTTCTGGGTGCTGTCGGCGCTGAGCCTGACGCTGTACCTGGTCGCGATGGTGGTGCTGCTGGCCAAGCCGTCGATGCGCAACCTGCTGTATGCCGTGGCCTCGCTGTGCCAGGCCGGCAGCCTCGCCTGCATGGCCGTCGAGTCGACGCTGCAGCTCGGCCTGCCGCTCGGCTTCCTGCGCTGGGA
>NZ_JBFUGN010001432.1:0-1128 GCF_056402895.1 Rhizobacter sp. P3_B12
CTCTCCGACACGCTTGCTCGAAAGGACACGACCATGAAGAAACTCCTGCTGGCTGGCGCCGCACTGCTGACGGCGACCGCTGCCCTGGCCGAGTACCCCGAGAAGCCGGTGACCATCGTCGTCCCGTTCTCTGCCGGCGGCCCGACCGACAAGGTCGCGCGCGACCTGGCCGAGGCGCTGCGCAAGCCGCTGGGCGGCCAGGTCATCATCATCGACAACGTCGGCGGCGCCGGCGGCACGCTGGGCGCGACCAAGGTGGCCAAGGCGTCGAACGACGGCTACACGCTGCTGCTGCACCACATCGGCATGAGCACCTCGCCGGCGCTGTACCGCAACATGCAGTACAAGACGCTGGAGGACTTCGAGTACCTCGGCATGATCAACGAAGTGCCGATGACGCTGATCGGCAAGCCGACGCTGCCGGCCACGACCTATGCCGAGCTGACCAAGTGGCTCGAGGCGAACAAGGGCAAGATCAACCTGGCGAACGCCGGGCTCGGATCGGCCTCGCACCTGTGCGGCCTGCTGTTCATGAGCACCACCAAGGTCGACATGACGACCGTGCCGTACAAGGGCACCGGCCCGGCGATGACCGACCTGCTGGGCGGCCAGGTCGACCTGATGTGCGACCAGACCACCAACACCACCAGCCAGATCGCCGGCGGCAAGGTGAAGGCGTATGCGGTCACCAGCACCAAGCGCCTGACGACGCCGGCGCTGGCCAAGTTGCCGACGCTCGACGAATCGGGGCTGAAGGGCTTCAACGTCAGCATCTGGCACGCGCTGTACGCGCCGAAGGGCACGCCGAAGGCCGTCACCGACAAGATCAACGCAGCGCTGAAGATCGCGCTGAAGGACCCGGACTTCATCCACCGCGAAGAAGGCCTGGGCGCCGTGGTGATGACCGACGCGCGCGTCAACGGCCCGGAGCACAAGAAGTTCGTCGAGGCCGAGATCAACAAGTGGGGCCCGATCATCAAGGCCGCGGGTCAATACGCAGACTGACGTGTAGCCCGGATGCCAATCCGGGTTTGCATCGCGGGCCACGAAACCCGGATTGGCATCCGGGCTACGAACGGATCGTGATCGGGATGGTCACGGGCCCGTCGTTGACGAGATGCACCTTCA
>NZ_JBFUGN010001433.1:0-1128 GCF_056402895.1 Rhizobacter sp. P3_B12
CGTCGAGCGTCAGCGCGATCTCGCCGCGCGCCGCGGCATCGGCCGGCAGCCGCGTGATGTTCTCGCCCAGCCAGGTCGAGCGCGGCCACAGCCCGAGCAGCGTGATCGCGAGGTGGTCCAGCACGACCGCGCCGAGCGCCCACGGCCACGCGCTGGGCGTGCGCAGCACGGCGAGCAGCGCCAGCAGGTGCAGTGCGGCGCTGAACAGCAGGAAGGTGGGAACGGGCCAGGTCGTCATGCAAAAAGCACTGCCCGCCGGCAGGGGAATTCAGGGGGCGGATTGTCCCACACCGCCCGGACGGCGCGCCCAGCTGGCCGACAGCAGCAGGCACAGCAGCGTGCCCGGCGCGACCACCTCGCCCAGCGCCACCAGCAGCGGCACGCTGGAGGTGCACAGCAGCGCGAACGACGCGACGATGGTCAGGTTGGCCAGCAGCAGCGAGGCGAGCGTCTCGGCGTCAGCGGCCTGGGCCTCCTGCTGTGGTGTGTGTTGCGCCAGCTGGTCGAAGAACAGCGCGTAGTTCGACCCGACCGCCACCACCAGCAGCAGCCCGACCAGGTGCAGCACGCCGAGCGCGACGCCGGCGAGCGTGAGCCCGGCCAGCACCAGCACCACGCTGGCCGCCAGCGGCAGCGCGACACGCCACAGCCGACGCAGCGAGCGCAGCCCGGCGTACAGGATCAGCAGCACCGCCAGCGCGCCGAGCGCGCTCTGCCAGAAGGCCTCGCGCAGGTAGCGCGCGTAGAGCGCATCGAGCTCGGGCTGGATCTCGACGACGCGGGTGTCCGGCAGGCCCTGCATTGCCTCGCGCAGCCGCGCCGCGGGCAGCGCCTGCGTGCCGGCGCGCAGGCTCAGCAGAACGGTCCATGGGCGACCCGCGGCCGCGGGCAGCAGCTGTGCCTGCAGCGCGGTCGCGAGCGGCGTGCCGTCGTAGTCGGCGCGCCTCACCGGTTTCGCCTGGCGCTGGGCCTGGACATCGGCGATGAAAGGCTCGAGCCGGTCTGCAGGCAGCAGGCCATCGACAGTGGCCTGCTTCAGCCTGGCGCGCAGCGTGTCGGCATCGGGCAGCGCGGCCTGGCGGGCGGCCTGCGTGGCCGCGCTCGGCAGCAGCCGGGTCGGCGATTCGT
>NZ_JBFUGN010001434.1:0-1126 GCF_056402895.1 Rhizobacter sp. P3_B12
GAACTGCGACGAGTTCGCGATGGGCTCGAGCAACGAGAACTCGGCCTTCGGCCCGGTGAAGAACCCGTGGGATGCCTCGCGCGTGCCGGGCGGCTCGTCGGGCGGCTCGGCCGCCGCGGTGGCGGCACGGCTGGTGCCGGTGGCCACCGGCACCGACACCGGCGGCTCGATCCGCCAGCCGGCCAGCTTCACCGGCATCACCGGCATCAAGCCGACCTACGGCGTGTGCTCGCGCTACGGGATGATCGCGTTCGCGTCCAGCCTGGACCAGGCCGGCCCGTTCGCCCGCAGCGCCGAGGACTGCGCACTGATGCTGTCGGCGATGAGCGGCTTCGACGAGCGCGACGCGACCAGCGCGCAGCGCCCGCCGCAGGATTACGCGGCGGCGCTCACGGCAGCCCGCCCCGGCGCCACCGCCGCGCAGCCGCTGAAGGGCCTGCGCATCGGGCTGCCGAAGGAGTTCTTCCCGGCGGCGCTCGCCGCCGATGTCGACGGCGCGGTGCGCGCGGCACTGGCCGAGCTGCAGAAGCTCGGCGCGACGCTGGTCGACGTGAGCCTGCCGCGCACCGAGCTGTCGATCCCGGTGTACTACATCATCGCGCCGGCCGAGGCCAGCTCGAACCTGAGCCGCTTCGACGGCGTGCGCTTCGGGCACCGCGCCGGCAAGTACACCGACCTGCTCGACATGTACAAGAAGAGCCGCGCCGAGGGCTTCGGCGCCGAGGTCAAGCGCCGCATCATGATCGGCACCTACGTGCTGAGCCACGGCTACTACGACGCGTACTACCTGCAGGCGCAGAAGCTGCGGCGCATGATCGCCGACGACTTCCAGCACTGCTTCACGCAGTGCGACGTGATCGCCGGGCCGGTGGCGCCGACGGTGGCCTGGAAGCTCGGCGACAAGAGCGACGACCCGGTCGCCAACTACCTGGCCGACATCTTCACGCTGCCTGCCAGCCTGGCCGGCCTGCCGGGCATGAGCCTGCCGGCCGGCACCGGCGAAGGCGGCATGCCGGTCGGCCTGCAGCTGATCGGCAACTATTTCCAGGAGGGCACGCTGCTGCACGCGGCCCATGCCTTCCAGCAGGCGACCGACTGGCACGCCCAAGCCCCCTCCCCCTGACCA
>NZ_JBFUGN010001435.1:0-1124 GCF_056402895.1 Rhizobacter sp. P3_B12
GACCAGCACCTCGAAGCGGTCTTCCTTCAGCAGGTAGCCGTCGGCGCCGCATTGCAGCGCGGGGAACAGGTGGTCGTCGTCGGAGTACAGCGTGGTGACGATCTTGGTGGCCGGGTAGCGGGCCAGCTCGGCCAGCAGCTCCATGCCGTTGCCGTCGGGCAGTTCCAGGTCGACCAGGATCAGCTTGAACGGGTCGGTGGCGGCCTCGACCTTCTGCCGGTCGGGCAGGCCGATGTGGCGGCGTGCGCTCTCGAGGTCGCCGGCTTCGGTGATGGCGATCGTGTCGCTGAAGCTTTCGCGCACCACGCGGCACAGGAAGCTGCGCGCAACGGGGTTGTCTTCGACGATCAGGACCTTGATTGCCATGCCGTGGTGCCGGGGAAGAGCAGAGGGGGACGCGGGATGCGCCCTGCATCGTAGCGCACTCCCCCTGCAACAAGCTGTGTCCAGCCGTGTGCGGCGCGGCCGTCCCCCTTGGGTGAAGGGGGCGGGCTGCTCAGCGCGCAGGGTTCAGCGGTTCACCAGCACGATCTTCCCTTGCACCTGGCGGCTGCCCATGCGGGTGAACGCATCCGACAGCGCGCTCATCGGCAGCGTGCGATCGATCGCTGGCTTGATCTTGCCCTGCGCATACCAGCCGGCCAGCTCGGCCAGCGCGCGGGCGTTGTTCTTCGGCTCGCGGCGCGCGAACTCGCCCCAGAACACGCCGACGATCGAGGCCCCCTTCAGCAGCGCCAGGTTCAGCGGCAGTGCCGGGATGCCGCCCTGCGCGAAGCCGATCACCAGGTAGCGGCCGCGCCAGGCGATCGAGCGGAACACCGGTTCGGCCAGGTCGCCGCCGACCGGGTCGTAGACCACGTCGGGGCCCTTGCCCTGCGTCAGCGCCTTCAGCTCCTCGCGCAGCTGGCCACGGCTGTAGTTGATGGTCTCGTCGGCGCCGAGCTGCTTGCAGAAGGCGCATTTCTCGTCGGTGGACGCGGCGGCGATCACGCGTGCGCCCGCTGCCTTCGCGATCTGGATCGCCGCGCTGCCGACGCCGCCGGCCGCACCGAGCACCAGCACGGTCTCGCCCGGCTGCAGCGCCGCGCGGTCCATCAGCGCATGGTGCGTGGTGCCGTAGGTGC
>NZ_JBFUGN010001436.1:0-1120 GCF_056402895.1 Rhizobacter sp. P3_B12
GTGCAGGTCGGCGTGCACGAGGTTCGTCAGTTTCGCGGGCGTGCCGGCGGGCGGCGTGCGCCCGCGCGTGATCACCTGCTCGACGCCGGCGTCGAGCAGGCATTCGCGCAGCACGCCCTGGCCGACCATGCCGGTCGCGCCGAGGATCAGGACTTTCATTCGTTTCCCTTCAATGCAATGCCATTCCAGAACACGTCGAAACCGGCGGCGACGGGATCGAGCCCGCTGCCGTCGGGTTCGGTCATCACGGCCAAGGTTGCATCGGCCAGGCCGCTGAACATCGCCCCGATGAACTGCACCGGGTAGTCGCGCACCAGCTTCTGCCGCACGCAGGTTTCGGCCTCGCGCAGCAGCTCGACGAAGGGCGCACTGCCGGCGGCGCGGGTCTCGGGCGTGATGCGGTCGGAGACGCGCAACTGCCCCATCACCTTGCACTTCAGCGGGTTCGCGGCGGCCCAGCCCAGGTAGCGGGTCCACACATGGCGGAACTTCTCGCGCGCCGGGGCGGCCTGCGGGTAGTCGCCCATCATCGCGTCGGCCAGCTCCAGCTTCAGCGCCCGGTACAGCGCGTTGACCAGCACGTCCTTGCTGGCGAAGTAGGTGAACAGCGTGCCTTCGGCGACGCCGGCGGCCTTGGAGATCGCCGAGGTGGGCGTCGACCACACGCCGCGCACCGCGAACTCCTCGACGGCGGCGTCGAGGATGGCCTTCTGCTTGTCTTCGCTGCGGGGTCGGGCCATGGCGGCATCACTTAATTGAGCAAGTACTCAATCATATGATTGCACATTCATGCCGGTCAAGCGACTTCTCACCGGCAAAGCGCTGCAGGACACGCGGGGCGCTGGTGCAAAATCCCGCGCGATGGATTACCCCGGCAATCTCTTCGTGGTGGCCGCCCCGAGCGGCGCCGGCAAATCGAGCCTCGTGAAGGCCTTGCTGGAACTCGATTCGCACCTGGTGGTGTCGGTCTCGCACACCACGCGCGCGCCGCGCGGGCAGGAGCAGGACGGGCGCGAGTACTTCTTCATCAGCGAGCCGGCGTTCCGCGCCAAGATCGCGGCCGGCGACTTCTTCGAATGGGCCGAGGTGCACGGCAACCTCTACGGCACCTCGCGCCAGG
>NZ_JBFUGN010001437.1:0-1116 GCF_056402895.1 Rhizobacter sp. P3_B12
GTCGAGGCGGACAAGCCGACCGATGCCGACACGCCCGCGGCGGCGGATGCCACGCCGGCACCCGCCGAGCCGGCCACCGTTGCACCGGCCGAGGCCGCACCGGCCATCCCCACCCCACCCACGCCCCCCGTGACATCGATGCCAACCGGCGGCGCGGTAGCTGCGTCTACCAGCGCGAAGCCGCCGGTCGATGCCATCGTGGCGGGCGCGACGAACCCCCGGGCCGCCTGCGGCGCGCGCGTCAATTTCGCGCTGCTGTACTGCATGCAGGCGCAATGTGCCAAGCCGCAGTTCGCGCGGCATGCGCAGTGCGACGAACTGCGTCGCGCCGGCGACGTCCAGTAGCACAAGCAGCACGGGCACATCGGGCCCCGGAACATCACAACTGGAACCGCGCACCTCCTGCCGTCACTCAGCGGGCGGGTCGGCGCAGGGCTGTCGACCGACTCACCCAGGGAGTTCGGCATGCGGCGGCTACAGCATCAGTTCAGGCAGGTTCCCCAGCACGCAGAGCGTGCGACGACACGCAGCGGCCGGCCGCACCGCTGGCACCGGCGTTTCGCCGCGCCGCCGGCGCTGAAGCGCCTGACTGCCCCGGCTCCCGCGTCGACGCCGGTGCTGACCGGCATCCACTACATGGCGATGCCCGATGCCGACAGCCGCGATGCCCTGCAGGCCCTGGTGATGGCATGGCGCCGGGCCGCCGACGCCTTCGGCGAATCGATGCTGCAGTACGCCGAGCGCCGGCTGTTCGCCGGGCCCCTCGCGCCGAAGCCGGTGCCCGGCACGCCGCCGCCCGCCGTGCGCGCCGTCTCGAGCGACGAGGTGCGGCAGTTCACGAGCCCGGTGGTGCGCATCGAGGTGCGTGCGCCCGACACGCTGGTGGCCCTCGGTGACCTGATGCTGCGCTGGTCGACGCTCGCCGAAGGCCGGGCCTGGAACTTCATCGCGATCGGCTGGCAGCGCATGCTGCTGCTGCAGGCGGCCTGAACGCGGGGATCGTCAGCCCTCGGCCGTGAACACCTCGGCCAGCGTCGGCAGCGGCGCGACCGCGCCATGCCCGCAGGTGCTGAGCGCCGCGGCGATGTTGGCCAGCCGGGCCGCGCGGTCCAGCGT
>NZ_JBFUGN010001438.1:0-1115 GCF_056402895.1 Rhizobacter sp. P3_B12
GAGCAGGCGCGCGAGCCAGGGGTCACCGGCGAACCGGTCGCTGATCACCACGGACACCTCGACACCCATCCAGCGGGCGATGGCGGCCAGCAGCAGGACCGGCCAGGCGAACGGCACCAGCACCAGCACGAAGCGGAAACCCGCGGCGCGCGCGCCGGCGCGCAGCAGCGGCAGGTCGCGGGTCCGGCCGCGCCGGCACGCGAAGATCAGGATCTTCTTCATTTGACCCGTCAAGCCAGCACAACCATCACCGCGCGCGCTTCGAACCCGCCAGCAGGCGAGCGGCTTCCTTGAGCCGCTCGCGCAGCGGCAAGTCTCCGGTGTGGCGCGCCTTGTACGTAGTACCGATCTTGGCCGACGTGGTCTCGTGCGCCGGCCGGCCGTTCGAGTAGTAGTACATCGCAATGCTCTTGCGCGAGTTGCCTTCCGGAAAACCGTGGGGATCGGGCTGGCCGTGAAAGGAGAAGTCGTTGGTGTTGAAGATCACCATGCGGTTGAAGATGGGCGCAACGGGCACCTGGGTCTTCATCTGCGGATCGGCCAGCACCAGTTCGCCGCCCCAGGCGGGCTGCCACTCCCGGTTCAGGAACAGGATGACGTTGATTCGCCTGTCGAGCTCCAGCCTGCGGTGGTAGTTGAAGTCGATGTGCATCTTGAGGAACCCGCCCGGCATCGTTTCATGCAAGCCCCCGCCCATCAGGAATGGATCGCTGACAAGCCCCTTGATGCCGGTCACGTCGCTGAGGAACGATACGAAGTCGCCGCAATTGAGGTACGAGATCATCTCGAACGTGGCTGGCGGAAAGCGGCTCCATTCATCGCACGTGTGCTTGCGCAAGGTCGTCGCTTCGTTGTAGATCGTGTTGTGACGCACGCGGGAGAAGTCTTCGATCACGGAGTCGAGCACGCTCTCCGGGAACACGTTGTCGATCACGACGTGCTGGAAGGGCGTTGCCGCCGAGAACGTCTGAGCCAGCGCCGTGCGCTCACTCGCGGAGGCGAGGGGGGAGAGAAGGGTGATCATGAGATGGGACGGACTCTGGCTGGTTCAATCAATGTTCTTGCGCGATTCCTGAGGGGGCGTTCGAAGTAGTGCTCCAACCCCCAGGCAGAGA
>NZ_JBFUGN010001439.1:0-1114 GCF_056402895.1 Rhizobacter sp. P3_B12
AACCGGGGCTGCGCACCGAGCAGGCCACGATGGCGGCCGGCGCCCAGTTGCAGCTGGCCAGCAGCTGGGCGCTGCAGATGAACCTGGGGCGCGACGTGGCGGGCGTGCCGCGCAACCGGGCGACCTTGTCGAGCGTGTGGCAGCCGCTGCGCAGCGGGACGCTCTATGCCGAGTGGACGGGGAGCGGGCTGTCGGCGAGCGAGACCGAGGTCAACCGGGTGGGGGCGCGGTGGTGGCTGGTGCCGCGGCGGCTGTCATTCGATCTCGGGACGGCGCAGCGGCCGGGGGTGCCGGGGTGGGAGGATCCCCGGTTTGCCGTCACTTGGGACATCTCGAATCTCTTGAAGTGACCGTTGAGTTGAGGGGTGTTTTCGTGCGCGCGCGTCACGGCGCGGCAGGGGCAGGCGGCGGGGCTCATGCCGGAGCGGTCCGCGCCCCAGGGGGCGCAGACTCCACGAGAAGTGCGGCGCCTGAGGGTGCATCGCCAAACTCCCTCCACTCACTTCGTTCGTTGTGGTCAAACAGTGGCGATGAGTCAGTCTACGAAGCGCGCTGGCGCGCGCCACCCTCAGGCACCACACTTCTCGTCGCTCCAGAAATCGCCCCGCCGCCTGCCCCTGCCGCGCCGCGCCACGCGGACGGCGAGTGTTTGGAGGGTGCAGCATGCGTGCATCGCGCTGGCCTTCGACAGGCTCAGTCCTACCCTTCGACAAGCTCAGGGCGAACGGGGGGGCGTGCGTACGTGCGCCGAACACAAGCGGAACCGCGCCACGCGCGCAAAGCACAACAGAGAAGCTACTTCTTGTCGTAAGCCTGGAGCCAGCCGAAGAACTCGGAATACCAGAGCTTGCTGTTCCGGGGCTTCAGGATCCAATGGTTCTCATCGGGGAACCAGACCAGCCGTGAATCGACACCACGCGCCTTCAGCGTGTTGTAGTAGGCCAGCCCCTGCTGGTCCGGCACGCGGAAGTCGAGCGCCCCGTGGATCACCAGCGTCGGCGTCCTCATGTTCTTCGCGAAGGCGTGCGGGCTCTGCGAGTTGACCTTCGCCTGGTCGTCCCAGTACCAGGCCCCCAATTCCTTCGCGTGCCAGGTGTAGGCGTCGTCGCTGAAC
>NZ_JBFUGN010001440.1:0-1113 GCF_056402895.1 Rhizobacter sp. P3_B12
GAGCCGCAACGGCCGCCAGGTCAATGCCAAGAGCATCATGGGCGTCATGATGCTCGCCGCCGGCCTCGGCACCGTGGTCGAACTCGAGACCTCCGGCGCTGACGAAGAGGCGGCGCTGCACGCCCTCGTGGCGTTGATCAACGACAAGTTCGGCGAGGGCGAGTGAACGCGGGGCCGCGGCCCCGTCACCTCACTGCCCCAGGTTCACTGCCCCAGCTTCATTGCCCCAGGAAGTGCTTGCGGTAGCGCTGCGGCAGGTCGGCGATGCGCATCAGCATCGGCAGGTCGGCGGTGTTGAAGTCGGGGTCCCAGGCCGGCGGGCCCAGCACCTTCGCGCCGCAACGCAGGTAGCCCTTGATCAGCGCCGGCGCCTCGACGACGAGGTCGTGCTGCAGCTCGTCGACCGGCAGCGCAAGCCGCGGGCGCACCTGCAGTTCGATCGGCGCCAGGTGCGTGTGGCGCAGCTGCTCCCACAGGCTGGCGGCGAAGTGGCCACCGTCGCGCATGCTGACGCTCGCGCAGCCGACCATCGTGTCCAGCTTGTTGCGCACCATGAACTCGGCCAGCGCACCCCACAGCGCGAGGATCGCGCCACCCGAGCGCCAGGCCGGGTGCACGCAGGAGCGGCCCAGCTCCACCATCGTCGAGCGCAGCGGGCGCAGGCGGGTCAGGTCGAACTCGGTCTCGCTGTACAGGCCGCCGATGCGGCGTGCGGAATCCGGCGTCAGCACGCGGTAGGTGCCGATCACCGGACCCGGCTCGCCACCCTCGCCCGGTGCGCGCACCAGCAGGTGCTCGCAGAACGGGTCGAACATGTCGATGTCGTGGCCGGCGGGCGAGCCGTGCGGCACGCTCAGGCGTGCGCCCATTTCCTCCGCGAAGACCAGGTGCCTCAGGCGCTGCGCCTGGCGAACTTCGTCTTCATCGCGTGCCCAAACAACTTCCAGCTGAGCAGCATCGACCCGGCGCGCTTGTGGAGTGGGTGAGCTTTCGTGAAGTGACCTCCGGGACGTGTCACCACGCAAATCGGACAGAGGCATCGTCGGCAGGGGCAGGTCCCTCATGG
Source organism: Rhizobacter sp. P3_B12 (assembly GCF_056402895.1). Lineage (NCBI taxonomy): Bacteria > Pseudomonadati > Pseudomonadota > Betaproteobacteria > Burkholderiales > Sphaerotilaceae > Rhizobacter > Rhizobacter sp. P3_B12. The sequence continues at coordinate 1,067 of NZ_JBFUGN010001440.1, forward strand.
CGTTCTCCTGTGAACTCCCGAGATGGTGGGTCCGCACGGTGACGCGT
>NZ_JBFUGN010001441.1:0-1113 GCF_056402895.1 Rhizobacter sp. P3_B12
GGGCGGGCGTGGATCGTGCCGCCGCTGCTCGGCGAGCTGCCGCACCCGCCCGGCGCGGTGGCGCAGCGCATCGACGATCCGCTGCCGGTCTCGCTGCACTGGTTCGCCGACGAGATGGGCGACTGGCACACGCAGTGGCGCGGCCCCGCCGACGAGCCGGTGGTCATCGTGATGCTGCCCGAGCCGCAGGCGATCGACCTCGGCGGGCTGACGCTGCGGCCGGCCGCGCTGCGGGGCGTGCCCGCCGAGGCGCCGGTGATCGACTGGCTGACGCGCATGCCGCCGGTGCCGGCCGAGCTGCTGTCGTCGTTCACCGACCGCCTGCAGGAGCTGGCCGCGCAGCGCGGGCTGCAGCTGCCGGTGCCCGACGAGCAGGCGCGCGCGCTGCGCAACCTCGGCACGCTGCCGCTGGTGCCGGTGCTGCGGCTGGGCACCTGCGTCGATGCGGCCTCCGAGGCGATGCTGCACCAGCGCTTCGGTACCCGCGCGAGCCGCCCGCTGGTCAGCGACCATGCGCCGCGCCAGGCCTCGGTGCAGCTGCTGCTGCGCTACCGCGTGCCGGGCATGCCGCCGGTCGACTACCACCTGCCCGCCGCCCCGGCCGAGACCACCTTCCTCGACGCGACCCGCGTCAGCGGTGCCACCACCTCGCAGCTGACGCGCTTCGACCGCGATGCCGACGCCGAGGCGGTGGCGGTGCGCACGATGGCCGACCCGCTGCGGCTGCGGCCGTGGAGCCTTGCGGCAGGCGCAGCGATGCAGCGGCAGTCGAGCTTCGGCAGCGGGCGCATCGTCAGCGCCGGCTACGGCGTCTCGCTGGAGGGCCAGCCGATGATCTTCGTGCCGCAGCAGCGCGACCAGTGGCCGCAGCTGCTGACGCAGGAGGTGCCGCGGCTGAAGGAGCAGGGCTGGCTGGTCGAGGTCGACGACGACTTTCCGTTCGAGCTGCACGAGGCCGACGACTGGACCGTCGACCTGCAGCAGGAGCCGGGCGGCGACTGGTTCCGGCTCGGCCTGAAGCTCTCGGTCGAGGGCCAGCCGGTCAACCTGGTGCCGCTGCTGGTGGGCCTGGTGCAGAGCGGCTGGCTGAAGGTCGACAGCGCGCTGCGCGCC
>NZ_JBFUGN010001442.1:0-1110 GCF_056402895.1 Rhizobacter sp. P3_B12
GTTCACGTCGGCCCGCTACAGCGCGCAGCAGAAGGGGCTGGACGCCGACCTGAGCTTCAAGGTGAACGCAGGCGAGCCGCTGTTCCTGGTGGTGACCGCGACGCCGTCGGTGTTCAAGACGGTGGTGTGGGACCAGGCGTACGAGACGATCTGGCGCTACCCGTACATGGTCGAGCTGGCGAACGCCTGGCCGCAGGGCTTCCAGAACGGCCAGCGCGACGCCTGCCCGACCGGCACGGCGCGGCACAGCAATGGCGGTGGTTGCGCGCCGACGAGCACGCCGACGACGGTGTACGTCGGCCCGTACGCGACGATCCTGCCGGGCGGCAGCGCGAGCGGCAGCGCGCGCATCGAAGACCAGGCCGTCATCAGCAAGGGCACGGTCAGCGGCGGCACCGTCGGCGGGCTCAGCGTGATCGGCTCGGGCAACACCGCCTTCACGGTGTCGGGCTCGGCCCAGGTGCGCACCACGTTCTACCCGCTGGGCTTCTTCGAGACCGGGCAGGGCGCCTCGGGCACGCTGGACCTGCATGGCGATGTCGAGTACCGCGGTGCCGGCCTGAACCTGAGCTCGGGCAACCGATCGGGCTTCGTCGAGGCCGGCTCCACCGTCGGTTCGGCCACCGACATCAACACGAAGACGACGCTGACCTGGCGGCCCTGACCTGACGCAGTCGGCTCGGCGGGTTCGCCGACAATCCGGGGTTCCGATCTGCACCGACCCCGCCGACTGCCTCATGCGTTCCCTGTTGCTGCATCCCTGGCTGCGTGCCTGGCTTCCTGCACGCGCCGCCGTGAGCGGGCGCGAGCGCCTGCGGTCGGTGGTGGGAGCGCTGCTGGGCATCGCCGCCACCGGGCTGCTCAGCGCCTTCGTGCTGCAGGGCACGCCCGGTGCCATCGCGCTGATCGCGCCGATGGGTGCCTCGGCGGTGCTGCTGTTCGCCGTCCCTGCGAGCCCGCTGGCGCAGCCCTGGTCGATCCTCGGCGGCAACATCGTCTCGGCGCTGATCGGCGTGGCCTGCGCGCGGTGGATAGCGACCCCGGAACTGGCGGCGGCGCTCGCGATCTGCGTGGCGATCGGCGCGATGTTCGCGCTGCGCTGCCTGCACC
>NZ_JBFUGN010001443.1:0-1104 GCF_056402895.1 Rhizobacter sp. P3_B12
ACGCGCGGCGTGCAGACCGGTGATCCGTTCGGCAACCGGCCGGCCAGCCCGCTGATCAAGGCGTCCGGCGAGCGCGGCATTGCCGGCCGCATCGGGCGGCTGTTCGGGGTCTTCAAGTCGTCGGGTTGAGGGCTGTGCGTAGCCCGGATGCCAATCCGGGATGCGGCTTTCCGAATGAGCGACGATTCCCGGATTGGCATCCGGGCTACATTGCCAGCCCATGCCCGTTCCCACCGACACGCTGCTCGGCGACCTGCTGAAGCGGGTCTCCCGATCGTTCTACCTGAGCCTGCGCATGCTGCCGCCGGGCTTGCGCGCGCCGGTCAGCCTGGCTTACCTGCTCGCGCGCGCGGCTGACACCCTCGCCGACACGCCCGGCCGCCCGGCCCCGCAACGGCTGGCGCAACTGCTGTCGTGGCGCGCCCAGGTGGCCGGCACCTCGCCGACGCAGGCGATCGATGCCGGCAGCCCGGCCGATGCCGGCGAGGCCGCGCTGATGACTGCGCTGCCCGAGGCGCTCGACCTGCTGCGCCGCCAGCAGCCCGCCGACATCGCCGACATCCGCCGCGTGGTCACGACGCTGACCGACGGCATGTGCTTCGACCTGCAGCACTTCGAACACGGCCGCGCCGGCGCGCCGTTGCCGCTGCAGACCCGCGCCGAGCTGGATCGCTACACCTACCTGGTGGCCGGCTGCGTCGGCGAGTTCTGGACCGACATCGCGATGCGCCACCGGCCCGAGCTGCAGGCGTGGCCGCGCGACGCGAGGGTCGCGCAGGGCGTCGCCTACGGCCAGGCGCTGCAGCTGACGAACGTGCTGCGCGATGCCGCCGAAGACCTCGCGAACGGCCGCTGCTACCTGCCCGCCGAGCTGCTCGCGCAACACGGCCTGCAGGTCGGCGACCTGATCGATCCGGCGCGCCGCGCGGCGGCCCGGCCGCTGCTGCTGGCACTGAGCGCGCAGGCGCTGGCCGGCTACCGCGCCGGCGCCGGCTATGTGCTGCAGATCCCCGCGAGCAGCCTGCGCCTGCGGCTCGCGTCGCTGTGGCCGCTGATGCTCGGGCTCGCGTCGATCGAGCTGCTGCTCAGCGCGCCGGGCTGGCT
>NZ_JBFUGN010001444.1:0-1103 GCF_056402895.1 Rhizobacter sp. P3_B12
GCGAAGAACAGGTAGGTGCTGACGCCGACCACGACGATCGGCACCACCATCGGCGCGATCAGCAGGCTCATCAGCAGGCCCTTGAACGGGAAGTCGGTGCGCGCCAGGCCCACCGCGGCCAGCGTGCCCAGCACGGTGGCGATGACGGTGGCGGCCGGCGCGACGATGAAGCTGTTCTTCGCGGCGCGCGCCCATTCGGGCGACGTGAAGAGGTTCTGGTACCACTTCAGCGACCAGCCCGGGATCGGGTAGGCCAGGAAGGAGCTGTCGCTGAACGACAGCGGCATGATCACCAGGATCGGCAGCAGCAGGAAGGCCAGCACGCCGACGCAGCCGATGCGCACGGCCCACCAGCCGGCCTTGTCGAGCGGTGTTGCGTAGGCCGGGAACACCGGCAGGGCAGGCAGCTTCATCCGAGGCTCAGTTCAGACTTGACGATGCGACGGTACACGGCATAGAGAACCAGCGTCGCCGACAGCAGCAATGCCCCCAGCCCGCAGGCCATGCCCCAGTTGATGTTCACGTTGGTGTACTGCGCGATGTAGTAGCTCAGCATCTGGTCGTCCGCGCCGCCCAGCAGCGCCGGCGTCACGTAGTAGCCGATGGCCAGGATGAACACCAGCAGCGCACCGGCGCCGATGCCCGGGAAGGTCTGCGGCACGTAGACGCGGAAGAAGGCGGCCAGCGGCGGGCTGCCCAGCGACACCGCCGCGCGCACGTAGGTCGGCGGCACGCTCTTCATCACGCTGTACAGCGGCAGGATCATGAAGGGCAGCAGGATGTGCGTCATCGCGATGACCACGCCCAGCCGGTTGAACAGCAGCGGCAGCGGCTCGTCGACCAGGCCCAGGCCCATCAGGCTGCGGTTCACCAGCCCTTGCGATTGCAGCAGCACGATCCAGGCGGCCACGCGCACCAGGATCGAGGTCCAGAACGGCACAAGCACCAGGATCATCAGCACGTTGGCCTGGCGCACCGGCAGCGTCGACAGCCACCACGCGAGCGGGTAGCCGAGCAGCAGGCAGCACAGCGTGACGACCGCGCTGATCGCGAAGGTGCGACCGAGGATGCGCGCGAAGGCGCGCTGGTCCTCGGGCATGCGC
>NZ_JBFUGN010001445.1:0-1103 GCF_056402895.1 Rhizobacter sp. P3_B12
CGGCAAGACCGAGCTGTGCAAGGCGCTCGCCGGTTTCCTGTTCGACAGCGAGGACCACCTGATCCGCGTCGACATGAGCGAGTTCATGGAGAAGCATTCGGTGAGCCGGCTGATCGGCGCGCCGCCCGGCTACGTCGGCTACGACGAGGGCGGCTACCTGACCGAGGCGGTGCGCCGCAAGCCGTACAGCGTGCTGCTGCTCGATGAAGTCGAGAAGGCGCATCCGGACGTCTTCAACGTGCTGCTGCAGGTGCTCGACGATGGCCGCCTGACCGACGGGCAGGGCCGCACGGTCGACTTCAAGAACACGGTGATCGTGATGACCTCGAACCTGGGGTCGCACCAGATCATGCAGATGGCGGGGCAGGACCACGAGGCCATCCGCGCGGCGGTGTGGGAAGAGGTGAAGCAGCATTTCCGCCCGGAGTTCCTGAACCGCATCGACGAGACGGTGGTGTTCCATTCGCTGGACGCGAAGAACATCGAGGCGATCGCGCGCATCCAGCTGAAGGTGCTGGAGCAGCGGCTGGACAAGCTCGAGATGAAGCTCGACGTGTCACCGGCCGCACTGGCGGCACTGGCCCAGGTCGGGTTCGATCCGGTGTTCGGTGCGCGGCCGCTGAAGCGGGCGATCCAGCAGAAGATCGAGAACCCGGTCTCGAAGCTGATCCTCGAGGGCAGGTTCGGGCCGAAGGACGTGATCCCGGTCGACGTGAGCGGAACCGAGTTCAGCTTCTCGCGCGTCGTGCACTGAACCGGGTCAGTCGAGCAGGTTGTCCATCCGGCCGACCTGCAGCCTGACCAGCGTCAGGTTCGCATGCGTCTTGTCGAGCACCGCGTGCAGCGCCAGGCCGGAATGGTTGGGCACCGGGCGCACCAGCAGGTGGTGCGAGCCGAGCGTGATGGCCGCCTCGGGCACGGCGTGGCCGAGGCCCATCGTGCGGGCGGTCGCGGTCATTGCGCCGATCAGTGCGGCGCCGTGGTGGGCCAGGATGTCGGGGGAGGGCCGCGCACCGGCATGCACCAGGTCCTGGCCGCTCGCGATGTCGAACACGCAGCAGCTGACCATGCCGGTCAGCTCGATCAGCTGGTTCACGTAGCGC
>NZ_JBFUGN010001446.1:0-1100 GCF_056402895.1 Rhizobacter sp. P3_B12
CGACTGGAGCCTGCGCGAGATCCGCTACACCGGCAGCGCCACGCAGGCGCCGGCCCACAAGATCGTCTTCAGCTACGTCGACCTGCCGGCGACAGCCCCCACGGGCAAGTCGCACGACCGCCGCGAGGCCTGGGTGGCCGGCAGCAAGCAGCTCAACATCCAGCAGCTCGTGCAGGTGCAGACCTTCTCGAATGCAGATGTTTCGCCGCTGAAGATCCGGACCGTGCGGTTCGCCTACGACAACGGCCCGGTGACCAACCGCAGCCGGCTCGTGCGCATCACCGAATGCCTGGGCGTGGCCGAGTCGGCGTGCCTGCCGCCGACCACCTTCGACTACGCGCCCGGCGGCGGCGAGGCCTACCAGCGCAATGCGGCTTTCGCCGCCAGCGCGATGGCGACGCTGACGCTGCAGAGCACGGTGATCGGGCTGGCCGGCAAGCGCTATTCGAACGCTGGCGTCATCACCGCCGACTTCGACGGCGACGGCAAGACCGACATCATCCGCTGGTCCGACAACCCGGCGCTGAACCAGCTCTACCTCAGCAACGGCGACGGGACGTTCCGGCAGGCCGGCAATTTCAATCTGGTCGGAGCAGATCAGTGGCTGTACCACAGCAACGGCTGCTTCAGCACGCGGGTGGCCGACTTCAACGGCGACGGCCTGCCGGACCTGCTGCGCTTCAGGGACAGCCACGAGACCACGTCGGTGAACATCACCACGGCGTGCCCGGCCGTCAACACGGAGCTGTACCTCAACAACGGCGACGGCACTTTCCAGCGCAAGGCCATCACCGGCGTGACGCTGCTGGAGCACGCCAGCCAGGACAGCTACCTCACGAGCCACGGCGAGGTCCAGGACGGCTTCGGCTGGACCTCCGGCTACACCTTCTACCTGCTGGACATCGACAACGATGGGCTGATCGACATCGTCACCGCCTATGTGCCCAGCCAGGGCGTGGTGATCGATCCCTCCAACGACCCGTGCGCGGCCACCGTCTGCACCCAGGTGTTCAAGGGCGACGGGCAGGGCGGCTTCGTCGAGCGGCCCACCAACGTGACGAACAAGAACCTGTACTCGCCGCCGCAAGGCCCGTATGCGC
>NZ_JBFUGN010001447.1:0-1099 GCF_056402895.1 Rhizobacter sp. P3_B12
ACCAGCAAGGTCTACGACGCGACGACGGCGGCGGCCCTCAGCGGCAGCGCCACCGTGACCGGCCTGGCCGGCGACACCGTCAGCGTGGCGGGCACGGGCAGCGGCAGCTTCGCCAACAAGAACGTGGGCAACGGCAAGGCGGTGACCGTCACCGGCTACCTGCTGAGCGGGGCCGACGCTGGCAACTACGTGCTCGTGCAGCCCACCGGGCTGAGCGCGAACATCACGCCGGCGAGCCTCACGGTCAGCGGCGTGGCCGCCGCCAACAAGGTTTACGACGCGACGACGGGTGCGACCCTCAGCGGCAGCGCTACCGTGACCGGCCTGGCCGGCGACACCGTCAGCGTGGCGGGCACGGGCAGCGGCAGCTTCGCCGACAAGAACGTGGGCAACGGCAAGGCGGTGACCGTCACCGGCTACCTGCTGAGCGGGGCCGACGCCGGCAACTACGTGCTCGTGCAGCCCGCCGGACTGAGCGCGAACATCACGCCAGCGAGCCTCACGGTGAGCGGCGTGGCCGCCACCAGCAAGGTCTACGACGCGACGACGGCGGCGGCCCTCAGCGGCACCGCCACCGTGACCGGCCTGGCCGGCGACACCGTCAGCGTGGCCGGCACGGGCAGCGGCAGCTTCGCCGACAAGAACGTGGGCAACGGCAAGGCGGTGACCGTGACCGGCTACCTGCTGAGCGGGGCCGACGCCGGCAACTACGTGCTCGTGCAGCCCACCGGGCTCAACGCGAACGTCACGCCGGCGAGCCTCACGGTCAGCGGCGTGGCCGCAGCGAGCAAGGTCTACGACGCGACGACTGCGGCGGCCCTCAGCGGCAGCGCCACCGTGACCGGCCTGCCCGGCGACAGCGTCAGCGTGGCGGGCACGGGCAGCGGCAGCTTTGCCAACAAGAACGTGGGCAACGGCAAGACGGTGACCCTCGCCGGCTACTTGTTGAATGGTGCCGACGCCGGCAACTACGTGCTCGTGCAGCCCGCCGGGCTCAGCGCGAACATCACGCCAGCGAGCCTCACGGTGAGCGGCGTGGCCGCCACCAGCAAGGTCTACGACGCGACGACGGCGGCCAGCCTTAGCGGCAGCGCTACCG
>NZ_JBFUGN010001448.1:0-1095 GCF_056402895.1 Rhizobacter sp. P3_B12
GGCTCGGGCTTGGCCGGCACGGGCCGGGTCGGGCGGGCCACTTCCGGCGGGGGTGCCTTGCCGGGGATGCGGATCGTCGTGCCTTCGCCCACCTGGCGCGGCACCTTGATGTTGTTGTAGCGCGCGAGGATGTGGAACGCGTAGATGTCGCCGAGGAAGCGGCCGGCGATGCGCGACAGCGTGTCGCCCGAGCGCACCACGTACGGGAACGACTCGCGGCCGAGCGTGGCCTGCGGGTCCTCGGTCATCTGCTTCTGCAGGTTCAGCGCCAGCTTGTTGGCCGGGTCCAGGCTCAACGCGCGCTGCAGCTCGGCGCGGGCCTGCTCTTCGTTGCCGGCCTCGAGCAGCTCGACGACGCCTTGGGCGACCTTCTGCGCCTGCGCCTGCATCGCCGGGGTGGGCGGCGGCGGGGGCTCCGGGGCAGGGGCCGGGGCGGCGGGCGTGGTGGCCGGGGCCTCCGCGGGTGGTTCAGCCGGTTTGGTGGCACAGGCCGACAGCGCCAGCGCCGCGACCAGGGCCGACATCAGGGCGGCCGTGCCGGCGAGGCGGCACGGCGCCGAGCGATCAGTGGTTGCGATCATGCGTTCCATCTTCAGTCGAAGTGAGCGGAGCCCGGCAGCCGGGATGCCGCCCGGGTGGGAGCGGCGCCGCTGGAGGGCGAACGGCAGATTGTGCCCCGACCCGGGGCCGGATCAGAACCGCTTCACCCCGTCATCCGTGTGAAGAAAGTGCCTGCCACCACAACCACGTGGCCACCGCCGAGAAGATCGCGCCGACCAGCAGCCAGGCCTTGGCCTGCGGAATCACGCGGCCGGCGGCGAGCCAGCGTGCGAGGCCGAGCGCGAGGAAGGCCGGGCCGAGGATGGCGAGGATCAGCTTGGCGTCGATGAGGGGCATCAGGCCGTCCATTCTTCCAGCAGCCGCTTCTGGCRCCAGGCGGGGGCGGCCGTGTTGAACAAGGGCGTGCCCGGTTTCAGCAGGCACAGGTGCTCGGCCGCGGCGGCACGCTGGCGCTGCGAGCCGGTCTTCAGCGCGGCGAGGCAGTGGGCCACGGACACGGGCTGCCCCAGGAAGTGGCGCGTGCCGGGCGTGAAG
>NZ_JBFUGN010001449.1:0-1085 GCF_056402895.1 Rhizobacter sp. P3_B12
AACGACAAGGGCGAGCTGGTGAAGCAGCGCTTCGGCCCGTGGATGCAGACGGCGTTCCGCGTGCTCGCGAAGTTCAAGGGGCTGCGCGGCACCGCGTTCGATCCGTTCGGCCGCACCGAGGAGCGCAAGACCGAGYGCGCGCTGATCGGCCAGTACCGCGAGTCCATCGACGAGGTGCTGCGAGGGCYGAACGCGCAGACGCTGCCGCTCGCGCTGCAGATCGCGCGCATTCCGGAAGACATCCGCGGCTACGGGCACGTGAAGGAGCGGCACCTCGCGACGGCGATGCCGAAGTGGTCGGGGCTGATGGCGCAGTGGCGGGCGGGTGGGGAGCGGAAGGCGGCCTGAACCCGGCTGCGCGACACTTGGGGGCGGGCAGCACGACCGGCCGACACCGATGTCGGCCGGCGTTGCCGCTCCCAGGGAGAGACAACAACAATGGATCCGACCCGGCGACCGCGTCGCCTCATCGTCATTCCGCCGGCCCGCGCCGGCAAGAACGCACCGGCCCCCGCGGCCACGCTGCGCAGGCTGCAGGCCGCAGCCGCCGAGAAACGCCCCACCGTCCCGCGGATGACCCCGTCGACGCTGAAGCTCGTCACCAGCTCGCCCGCCGACGGTGCCGTGCTGCTGGACATCGGCCGCCGCAGCATCGACGAGGTGCGTGCAAGCGCGCCGGACGGCGCGACGCTGGCCGAGGAGCAGTGGTACCGCCTGGAGCGCCCTGCGCGGCCGTGGCACAAGCTCAGCGAGCACCTGAAGGCACCACGCATCGCGGCCGGCCGCGACCAGGCCTGGACCGTCACGGTCGTCGTGGACGACGCGGCCCGCACGCGGCTCGCGCAGGCGTTGGTGACGATCCTGCTCGATGAAGAAAAGGGCACCGGCCTGGAGGCGATGACCGACCGGCGCGGGCGCGTCAGCTTCCGGCTGGGCCGCGGCACGAAGCGCCTGGATGCCGTCGAGGTGGCGCCGCTGCACGGCGGCTGGCCGGTGCGGCTGTCGAATGTGGAACTGCTGCGCGGCGGCCTGGAGATCGCCGTGCCGGCCCTGTCGCTGAAGACGCCGGATGCGTGCGGCCTGGT
>NZ_JBFUGN010001450.1:0-1085 GCF_056402895.1 Rhizobacter sp. P3_B12
GTGAGGCGCGGCGCATCGTCGGGCAGCACCACGCGGGCCTGCGCGTACTGGCCGGCGCGGAACAGCTCCTGGCGGTTGTCCAGCACGACGACCACGCCGATCGCGCGCGTGCCGGCTTCGGCCGCCGGGGCGATGCGGTCGATGCGGCCCGGCACCGGCTGGCCCTGCCCTTCCACCTGCACCTGCACCGGCTGGCCGGGCTTCAACAGCGAGACCTCGTGCGTGCCGACGGTGCCGGCGAGCTCCAGCGTCGACAGGTCGACCACCGTCAGCAGCTGCTGCTCGGCGCTGACCTTCTCGCCGGGCACCACGTGGCGCTTGCCGACGATGCCGGAGATCGGCGCGACCAGCGCCGCTTCCTTGACACCGACGCGCGTGGTGGCGAGCTGGGCCTGCGCCGACTTGAGCTGCGCGCGCGCCGAATCGAGGCGGGCCTGCGACGACTGCAGCGCCGTTGACGAGATGAAGTTCTGCGCCGACAGGCCGACGTTGGCGGTGTGCGTGCGTTCGGCCTCGACCAGCGCGGCCTGGGCGGATTCGACCGAGGCCGAGCGATCAGCGACGCGGCTCTGCAGGTCGGCCAGGTCGATGTCGCCGAGCAGTTGGCCGGCCTTGACGCGGCTGCCTTCGGCCACCTTCAGCTCGAGCAGCGTGCCGGTCGCCTTGGCGCGGATCACCGCGGTGCGCGGCGCGACCAGCGGCCCGGAGAACTCCACCACCAGCGGCATCGCGAGCTGCTTCGGCTGCACGACCTCGGACGCGACGAACTCGAGCGCGACGAGCGCCGRCTCCTTCTTCTTGTCGCCGCCCTCCTTCGAGCCGTTGCTGAGGCGGGGCACCAGCGCCAGCACGAGGCCGACGACGGCCACGGCGCCGATCGCGCCGCCCACCCAGAGTCCACGCCGGGAGGTCCGTGATGATCCTCCGCCCACCGGCTGCTGCCCGTGTGAGGCGGCGCCGTGATCGTTGTGTGCTGTATTCATGGGCGGGAGTGTAGATTCGGCCCCCGCCCGTCTGACAAGGTCTGCGACAGACTGCAGATTGGGGGGGGTGAGCCGTGAACCGGGCCGATGAATTGGCGGAAC
>NZ_JBFUGN010001451.1:0-1083 GCF_056402895.1 Rhizobacter sp. P3_B12
GCGCGTTGACGCACAGCGCGGCGATCGCCTTCGGGTAGTCGCCGCCGCTGAACACCGCCGAGCCGGCCACCAGCGTGTCGGCGCCGGCGGCCACCACGCGCCCGATGTTGTTCGCGTTGATGCCGCCGTCGACCTCGAGCCAGACCTCGCGCCCGCTCGCGTCGATGCGGCGCCGCGCGGCCTCGATCTTCGGCAGCACGCCCTCGATGAAGGCCTGGCCGCCGAAGCCCGGGTTGACGCTCATCAGCAGCACCAGGTCGAGCTGGTCGAGCAGGTGGTCCAGCACGTTCAGCGGCGTCGCCGGGTTCAGCGCCAGGCCGGCCTTCACGCCGAACGAGCGGATCAGCTGCACCGTGCGGTCGACGTGCTCGCTGGCCTGCGGATGGAAGGAGATGATGGACGCGCCGGCCTGCGCGAACATCGGGATCAGCGCATCGACCGGCTTGACCATCAGGTGCACGTCGATCGGCACCGGCCGGTCGCCGCGCCGGCAGTACGGCGCAATCGCCTGGCACACCATCGGCCCGATCGTCAGGTTGGGCACGTAGTGGTTGTCCATCACGTCGACGTGGATCAGGTCGGCGCCGGCGGCGATGACCGCGCGCACCTCGTCGCCCAGGCGCGCGAAATCGGCCGACAACAGGCTGGGCGCGATGCGGATGGCGGGGTTCATCAACGCGCCTCCTGGTACAGCGCCTGCACCGGCGACGCGGCGCGGGCCGGGCGCGCGGTGCGGATCAGCGCGTCGAGGCCGAGGCCGGCCAGGCTGGGCAGCACCAGGCCGGCGCCGCGGAAGTCGCCGTCCTGGGTCCAGAAGGTCGGCGTCACCAGCGTCCACAGGCCGGCGGCCGTGGCGGCACGCAGCCCGTGCGCCGAATCCTCGATGGCCAGCGCCTGCTCCGGCGGCAGGCCCAGCGTGTCGAGCGCGAGCCGGTAGATGTCGGGGGCCGGCTTCTTTGCGCGCACCTGGTCGCCGCAGGCGATCACCGCGAACAGGTCGAGCCCGCGCGGCCCCAGCGTGGCGTTGAGCAGCGCGTTGATGTTGGCGGCGGTGGTGGTGCTCGCGATCGCCAGGTGCAAGCC
>NZ_JBFUGN010001452.1:0-1077 GCF_056402895.1 Rhizobacter sp. P3_B12
CTGCTGCGCACCTTCAACCGCATGTTCGAGCTCTACCCCGAGCAGCGCGCCGAAGGCGAGATCCTGGTCGACGGCGAGAACGTGCTGAAGAGCAAGCAGGACGTCTCGCTGGTGCGCGCCAAGATCGGCATGGTGTTCCAGAAGCCGACGCCGTTCCCGATGTCGATCTACGACAACATCGCGTTCGGCGTGAAGCTGTTCGAGACCCTGCCGCGCGTCGAGATGGACGAGCGCGTCGAATGGGCGCTCAAGAAGGCCGCGCTGTGGAACGAGGTGAAGGACAAGCTGGCGCAGAGCGGCTCCGGCCTCTCCGGCGGCCAGCAGCAGCGGCTGTGCATCGCGCGCGGCATCGCGATCAAGCCCGAGGTGCTGCTGCTCGACGAGCCGTGCTCGGCGCTCGACCCGATCTCCACCGGCAAGATCGAGGAGCTGATCCACGAGCTGAAGAACGACTACACCGTCGTCATCGTCACGCACAACATGCAGCAGGCGGCGCGTTGCTCCGACTACACCGCTTACATGTACCTCGGCGACCTGATCGAGTTCGGCGTCACGTCGGACCTGTTCATGAAGCCGAAGAAGAAAGACACTGAAGACTACATCACCGGCCGGTTCGGTTGAGCGGAGGAAGCACCATGACGGACAAGCACCTTTCCACCCAGTTCGACACCGAACTCAGCGGCATCTCGACGCGCGTGCTCGAGATGGGCGGCCTGGTCGAGTCGCAGGTCGCGCAGGCGGTCTACGCGCTGACCAACTTCAGCGGCGACATCGCGAGCGACGTGCTGCGCAACGAAGAGCGCGTCAACGCGATGGAGATGGAGATCGACCGCGACCTGTCGAGCATCATCGCCCGGCGCCAGCCGACGGCGCGCGACCTGCGCCTGCTGATCGCGATCTCGAAGACCATCGCCAACCTGGAGCGCGTCGGCGACGAGGCGGCCCGCATCGCGCGCACCGTGCAGCGGCTGATCAACACCGGCGTGTCGAGCCGGCTGCGCCTGCCGGTCAACGACCTGGCCTTCGAGGCCGAGCTGGCGGTGGCCCAGCTGCGCAAGGCGCTTGACGCCTTCGCGC
>NZ_JBFUGN010001453.1:0-1073 GCF_056402895.1 Rhizobacter sp. P3_B12
TTCCGCCCTCGGGCGTGAACTTCACCGAGTTGCTCAGCAGGTTCCAGAACACCTGCTGCAGCCGGGCGGCGTCGCCGTCGATCTCGGGCAGCGCGGCGAGCTGCGGCTCGGCCAGCGCGATGCGCTTGCGCTGCGCATCCAGCCGCGTCGCGTCGAGCGCGGCCGCCACCGGCACGGCCAGCGATTCGCGGCGCACCGCGAGCCGCACCTTGCCGGTCATGATGCCGTTGACGTCCAGCAGGTCGGCGATCAGCTGCGCCTGCGCGCGGGCGTTGCGGTGGATGCGCTCGGCGGCCTCGCCGATCCGGCCGGCATCCAGGCGGCCGCTGCGGATCAGCTCGGTCCAGCCGAGGATGGCGTTCAGCGGCGTGCGCAGCTCATGGCTCAGCGTCGCGAGGAATTCATCCTTCAGCCGGCTCGCGCGCTCGGCCTCGGCCCGTGCCGCGCGCTCGCTGGCGTTCAGCTCGGCCAGCCGCCGCTCCTGCGCCAGCCGGGCCGTCACGTCGCGCGTGGAGCCGGCCACGCTCGCCACGCTGCCGTCGGGTGCGAACACCGGGTTGAAGATGTACTCGAACCAGCCCTGCGCGCCGGTCGGGCTCTGGTAGAAGGTTTCGCCGACGACGCGCTCGCCGCTCACGAAGACCTGCTCGATCTCCGCCCCCAGCCGGTCGGCCAGCTCCTTCGGGTACGGCAGGTCCCAGAAGGTCTTGCCGACGATCTCGTCGAGCGTGATGCCCAGCAGCTGCAGCAGCGGCCGGTTCGAGTAGGTGAAGCGCAGCTGCCGGTCGAAGGTGTACGCGAAGTCCTCGATGCCCGACAGCGTGACGTCGAAGCGGTGCGCCTGCGCGGCCCGCTGCTCGGCCTCGCGGGCCAGCATGCGCTCGGCCATCACCTGGTCGGTGACGTCGTGCCCCTGCACGAAGATGCCGGTGACGCGTTCACCCTCGCCGCGCACCGGCTGGTAGACGAAATCCACGAAGCGCGTCTCGGGCTGCAGGTGCGCCGCCCGCTCGGGCGCGAAGGCCATGCGCCGGCCGATGAAAGGCTCGCCGCTGGCGTAGACCGCATCCAGC
>NZ_JBFUGN010001454.1:0-1072 GCF_056402895.1 Rhizobacter sp. P3_B12
GCCCTGCAAGAGGATTGTTTTCAAATGAAACACTTCGATGAGGCCACCGCATGGGCCTTGGGCTCGCGGCTGAAGGAATTGGCCGAAGCGCGCGGGGTCGCGATCACGATCGAGGTGCGCCTGGCGCGCGAAACGGTGTTCTTCTGCGCGATGCCGGGCACCTCGCCGTCGAATGCCGACTGGGCGCGCCGCAAGCGCAACACCGTCGAGCTGCTGCACCGCAGCTCCTACCGCGTGGGGCTGGACAACGCGCAGGACGGCGGCACGCTCGAGTCGAAGATGGGGCTGCCGCTGCGCGACTACGCGGACCACGGCGGCAGCTTCCCGATCCGGGTCGCGGGCAGCGGCTGCATCGGTGCGGTGACGGTCTCGGGCCTGCCGCAGCGCGAGGATCACGCGCTGGCGGTCGAGGCGCTGGCCGAGCTGTGCGGGGTCTCGCTGGACGGGCTGCGGCTGGACTGACGAGACGGGGCTTCGACAGGCTCAGCCTGAACGGGGTGCGCTCAGCGCTGCGCTTCGAAGTGGAACAGCTGCACCAGCCGGCCTGATTCCGCGCGGTCGCCGAACAGTTCCGTGATCGCGTGGAAGAAATCGCTGCGGAACACGATCAGCCGGTTGAAGCGCATCGGCACCTCGAACAGGAACTCCCAGGTCGCATCGCGCTGCTGCTGCCATTCGGCGAACGGCAGCCGCCGGTTGATCGGCAGGTGGCGCTTCTGGAAATCGAGGAACGACGCATGGCCCATGCCGGCCAGCGCGGCATCGTCGGGCCGGCGGTCGTGGCCGGTGGCGCGGTGCCGGTAGAAGCGCGTGCCGCCGCGGCAGTCTTCCGGCCGGCTCAGGTACAGCACGCCGCCGAAGATGTGCGGCAGCGTCGGGTTGTCGACGTGCACGTCGGCCCGCGCGTCGTCGCTCGCCAGGCTCACGCGCAACGCGCCGTTGTCCGGCGAATCCCACTTGACCGCGCGGCCCAGCATGTCGGCGATGCGCTGCATCGTCGCGCCGACCGGCTGCGGCGGCGTCTGCACGCCGGGGAAGTTGCCGTTCGCCGAGCGCTGCGCCTGCGTCGCGC
>NZ_JBFUGN010001455.1:0-1072 GCF_056402895.1 Rhizobacter sp. P3_B12
GCACCATGGTGATGGCGGTCTGCTGGCCGCTTCCGATGCCACCGACGCCCAAGGCCGTCCTGATCAGCCTCGCCGACCAGGCGAACGACCAGGGCGTGTGCTGGCCGAGCATCGACACGATCACGACGCGCACGTGCTTCGGTGAGCGCGCGGTGCGCAATGCCATTCGTTGGCTGGAGACGGCAGGGTTGGTGAAGGTGGAGATCGGCGCCATGAAGGCGAACCGTTACACCGTGACCCCGCGCGGCTTTGGCGGCGAACAGCAAAGCGCTCGACGCACYCCGGCACCAGATGCCCCCGGCAGCAAATGCCCCCCGGCACCACRTGCCCCCCGGCACGAGATGCCCCCGGCACGAGATGCCGGTCACCCGGCACGAGGTGCCGCCCAACCGGCACCAGATGCCGGTCACCCGGCACGAGGTGCCGCCCAACCGGCACCAGATGCCGGTCACCCCGGCACGACGTGCCCCCTAACCGTAATAGAACCAATACAAGAAATACACCCCCAACCCCCTGAAGGGGCTGAAGACCCCTGGCTGGACGAAAACGACGAGACCGAGGTTTCGAAGCACAAGCCGCTGGTGAGCCTCGCCACCTTCCTCGCCTTCTGCAAGGCCGCCGGGGAGAAGCCCATCCCTGAGGACGATCCGGTGTTCGCCTACTGCGACACCGTCGCCATCGACCGCGACATCCTGCTGCTGCACTGGCGCGAATTCAAGGCACGCCGGACTGCCCAGGGCAAGCGGCAACGCGACTGGCGCCAGACTTTCCGCAACAGCGTCCGCGACAACTGGTACCGCCTTTGGTTCCTGACCCCGGGCGAGGCCGCCCGACTGACCACCCAAGGCCTGCAGGCGCAGGCCGTGATGCAACGAGAACTTGGAGCCGCCGCATGAGCCGCCGACCCGAAGCGATGAGCGCACCCCACAGCGAGGAGGCCGAGCACAGCGTGCTGGGCTCCCTGCTGCTCGACAACCAGGCCTTCGAGGCCGTGGGCACGATCCTGAAGCCGGAGCACTTCTACCAAACCGACCACCGTGCGATCTACGAGACGATCAGCGAGTTGCTGAAC
>NZ_JBFUGN010001456.1:0-1069 GCF_056402895.1 Rhizobacter sp. P3_B12
GGGCCAGGGGGTCGTGCGGCGCTGGACCATCGGCGCGGCCCCGGCACCGACGGACTGGGAAGTCGTCAGCGACCCCGAGCAGCTGCGCCGCGTCGGCCAGGCCGAGAACATCGTGCGCGGCGTGCTCGGCTCGCGCAACTGCCAGAACTTCTTCGACACCGGCTGCGGCGGCACCAACGCCCTGCGCAACGCCTTCGACAACGCCAACGTCTTCCTGAGGCCGCAGGACGACAACGTCTTCGGCGAGCGCAGCGGCAACAACATCGCGTTCAACCTGCGTGCCTTCCGCATCGGCCGCTTCATGCTGGCCTCCACGCTGCTGCACGAGATGTTCCACACCTGCGACCCGACGGCGCGGGCCGACCAGAACCAGCGCGAACTGAACTCCGAGAACGCGGTCGAGGCCTGCCGCATCCACACGCCCTGGATCGACACCATCTCGCCGCGTCGCGCTGCGGCGGGAACGGACGTCACCATCCTCGGCTGGAACTTCGGCCCCGCGCAGTCGAGCGCCGACTCGGTGCAGATCGGCGGCGTCAACGCCAGCATCGTCAGCTGGGAATTCACCACCGACACCTCGTCGCGCGTGCGCATCGTGGCCACCGTTCCCGCCGGCGTGACCTCGGGATCCGTCGTCGTGATCAACAACGGCGTGCGCAGCAACGTGGCCACCATCCGGGTGACCTGAGCCGCGACGGCGCCCGGGCGAGACGATCTTGCAGGCACCGGCACTCGCACTCGCGCCCCGTCAATCGACGGGACGCGGCCCCGCCAGACGGGCGCCGCTGATCGCGCCGCCGTTGCACCTCAAGCTGAGCCCGAAACTCAAACTCGGCGACCGCGACGATTTCGCCGAACGCCAGGCCGACCGCATGGCCGATCGCGCGCTGGCGCACGATGCGCCGGTGGCGTCCGATCCGGTGGCGGCCTCTGAAGCCGCGGCCGCGCTGCAGGCCCCGGCCACGCCGGCCACGCCAGCATCACCGCTGCCGCCGGCCGACGAGTCCCGCCCCGGCCTGGTGTCGCGTGTGCTGCGGGCCTTGCGCGTCGGTCGACCGCTGCCTGCGCG
>NZ_JBFUGN010001457.1:0-1068 GCF_056402895.1 Rhizobacter sp. P3_B12
GCCGGCTCGGTGACGACGTTGCGCAGGAACGCTTCCTTCACGCCACCGAAGACCGTCGCGAGCGACTGCCCCCAGGTGCTGGTCTTCTGCAGCAGCCCGTCCAGCGCGGTGCCGAAGCTGTCACCGATGCCGCTGAACAGGCCCGAGCCGCCGAAGGCATTGGCGCCCTGTTCCCGCAGCGCGGTGTTGGCGGCGGACAGCACCTGCAGCCGCTGCTGCTCATGCTGCTGCTCGACCAGCAGCAGCTCGTTCTTGATGCGGGCCAGCTCGACCGGGTTCACGGTCGGATCGGCGCTCAGCAGCTGCAGCCGCCGCTGCAGTGCAGACGCCTGCACGACGTAGCGCCGGTCCTCGAACTCGACCTCCAGCTGCGCGAGCTGGGCCTTCGTGATCTCCTCGGCGTCGAGTGCTGCCTTGGCCGCCACGCGCTCGAGCTCGATCTTGCCGAGCGCGAGCTGCTCGGCCGTGCGCATGCCGTCCTGCTCAATAGCGTCACGCTGCTGGCGCGTCTCGCGCGCGATGCTCACCTCCAGCGCGGCCGCCTTGCGTTGGATCGCGACCTGGTCGGCCGTCGTCATCGTCAGGTTGTCGGTCAGCCAGCGCCAGTACGCGAGTTCTTCTTCCTTCGTGTACTCGCGGCCCTCGGTCAGCACGGCCTGTGCGCGCTTC
The DNA here is from genome assembly GCF_056402895.1 of Rhizobacter sp. P3_B12. Taxonomy (NCBI): domain Bacteria; kingdom Pseudomonadati; phylum Pseudomonadota; class Betaproteobacteria; order Burkholderiales; family Sphaerotilaceae; genus Rhizobacter; species Rhizobacter sp. P3_B12. Next base: position 670 of record NZ_JBFUGN010001457.1, read on the forward strand.
TCCTCGGCGAGCATGGCCTCGTAGTAGCTCATGTACGAGCTGGCGCCGTCCTTGTCCTTGTCACCCTTGCCCTTCAGCGTGGCGCTGCGGGTGCCACCGCCGGACGGCGCAGCCTCCGCCTGGTCGGGATTGAAGATCGCCGACAGCCGGTCGCGCGACTCGGCGCTGGAAGCGACGATGTTGTCCCAGGCCTTGCCCCAGGCCTCGCCGATGCGCGCCGGCCAGCCCATCAGCTCGTCCTGCGCGCCCTTCAGGTCGCCGGTCATCAGCTTGTACAGCCCGGAGCCGAGCGCCCGCAACGGCTCGGCGACGGTCACCACCAGACCGTTGAGCACCTCCCACACGATGACGACGGCGTTCTTGAGGCCCCAGAAGACGGCAGTCAGCCCGCCGATCGCG
>NZ_JBFUGN010001458.1:0-1064 GCF_056402895.1 Rhizobacter sp. P3_B12
GTGAAGGCCGGCGCGCCGAAGCCGGCGATCGGCACCGTCGAGGAGTTCAGGCACGCGCTGATCGACGTGCGCAAGATCGCCTACATCGATCCCGCGTCGGGCGGCACCAGCGGCATCTACCTCGACGGCCTGTTCGAGAAACTCGGCGTCGCGCAGGTGGTGCGGCCGAAGGCGGTGCTGGTGGCCGGCGGGCTGTCGGCCGAGAAGCTGGTCAGCGGCGAGGCGGACCTCGCGATCCAGCAGGTCAGCGAGATCCTGCCGGTGGCCGGCGTCGACCTGGTCGGCATGCTGCCGCCCGAGATCCAGAACTACACGACCTATGCCGGCGCGCTGGGCGCGGCCAGCACGCACCGGGCGGCGGCGGCCGAGTTCCTGAAGAGCCTGGCCAGCGAGGAAGGCCGGCAGACGCTGCGCAGCAAGGGCATGCTGCCGCCCTGATCCGTGCGCGTTTTCAATGCGCGTTTCAGTGGGTCGTGCCGGCTGCGAGGCGGATGTCGCGCTCGACGCCCAGCGCCGTCACCGCCATCACCCGCACGGCCTCCACCACCGCATCGAGCGCGAGGCTCGGCGCGCCCGCATGCCGTATCGCCATCGCCGGCAGCCAGGGCACGTGGATGAAGCCGCCACGCAGCGCCGGGCGCTCGGTCGCGATGTAGTGCGACAGCGCGTAGAACACCGCGTTGCACACGTAGGTGCCGGCCGTCGACGAGATCGACGCCGGGATGCCGTCGTCGTGCAGCGCGCGCAGCATCGCCTTGATCGGCAGCGTCGAGAAGTACGCGGCCGGTGCGCCCTCCACCACCGGCTCGTCGACCGGCTGCCGGCCGGCGTTGTCGGGGATGCGCGCATCGACGATGTTGATCGCGACGCGTTCGATCGACACATCGGTGCGCCCGCCGGCCAGGCCCAGGCACAGCACCAGCGCCGGGTTCAGTTCCTCGATCGCATCGATCAGCACCGGCCCGGCATCGTCGACCACGCAGGGCAGGCGGCGGGCCGCGAACACCGCGCCGCCGAGGCGTTCGCCGTCCAGCGCACGCGCCGCCTCCCATGAAGGATTGATC
>NZ_JBFUGN010001459.1:0-1064 GCF_056402895.1 Rhizobacter sp. P3_B12
AGGTTGTAGAGCGTCGCGCGCGGCAGCCGCAGCGCGACCTCCTTCTGCGCCTCGGCCGGCAGCGCCTCGCCGCCGACGATCACGCGGCGCAGCGGGGCCTCCCCTCTCTGGGCCTGAGACTCCATGGCTCGTACCTGCGGCTGCTGCAGGAAGGCCTGCAGCATCGCCGGCACGAAGTTCAGCGTCGTGATGCGATGCCGCAGGATCAGCGCCGCGAGCCGCGCCGGGTCGCGGTGCTCGCCCGGTGCGGCCAGCACCAGCGGCGCGCCGGTGGTGAGCGGCCAGAACATCTCCCAGGCCGACACGTCGAAACCGAACGCGGCCTTGTGCAGCACCGTGTCGGCCGCGTCGAGGCGGTAGACCTGCTGCATCCACGCCATGCAGCTCGCGAGCGCCTGGTGGCGCACCGCGGCGCCCTTCGGCGTGCCGGTGGAGCCGGAGGTGTAGATCACGTAGACGAGGTGCTCGCCGTGCATGTCGATCGGCGGATCTCGGTCCGGTTCGGCGGAGGTGTCCAGCGTGTCGAGGTCGAGCACACGCGCCGCGATCACCGGCAGGCGATCGTGCACCGCGCCGTGCGTCAGCACCAGCGCGACGCCGCTGTCGCCCACCATCCACGCGAGGCGTTCGGCCGGCAGCTCGGTGTCCAGCGGCACATACGCGGCGCCCGTCTTCAGCACCGCGAGGATGCTGACCATCATGCCGACCGAGCGTTCGAGCGCGATGCCGACGCGGGTCTCCGGACCGATGCCTTGCGCGATCAGGTGGTGCGCCAGGCGGTTGGCGCGGTGGTTGAGCTCGCCGCGGGTCAGCGTCTCGTCAGCGAAGTGCAGCGCGACGGCCGCGGGGTTCTCGCGCACCCGCTGCTCGAACGCGCGATGCACCGGCAGCCAGTCGTCGAAGCGTTGTTCATCGACACCCCAGGCGGCGAGCCGCGCGTGCTCGTCCGCGCCCAGCAGGTCGACATCGCCGAGCGCCTGCGCGGGCCGCTGCGCCAACGCCTGCAGCAGCGCGAGCAGGTGCGCGCCGAAGCGCTCGACGGTTGCCGCCTCGAACAGCTCGGC
>NZ_JBFUGN010001460.1:0-1058 GCF_056402895.1 Rhizobacter sp. P3_B12
GCGCGCATGGGAGGCCCTGCGTGCCAGCGGCGGCAGCGTGGTGTTCATCTCGGGCAACGCCGCTGAGGCCCCGAAGGCATCGATGGCGGCGGTGGGCGCGATCAATGCGGCGATCGAGGCGCTCGCGAAGGCCTTCGCCGAGCGCGGCATCGCCGACGGCGTTCAGGTGAACAGCGTCTCGCCCGGTGCGGTGATGACGGGCCGGCGGCTCGGCATGATCGAGCGGATGGCTGCTGCCAAGGGCCTCACGCCGGACGACGCGAAAGCGGCCGCCCTGCAACAGGCCGGCATCCGCCGCTTCGGCGAGGCCGGCGAGATCGCCGAGCTGATCGCGTTCGCCGTGTCGCCCGGCGCGCGCTGGATGACCGGCACGGTGCTGCGCATCGACGGCGGCGAGACGAGGTCGATGTGATCCCGTCGGTCTAGGCCGACACGCCGACGATCACGCTGGAGGCCTTGAAGACGGCAGTGGCCGAACTGCCGACCTCCAGCGCCAGGGCCTGCGCGCTGTCGTTGGTGATGATGGCCGCCACCGCGCCGCCGCCGGCCAGCGCCAGCACCACCTCGCAGTTCACCGCGCCCGGCGTGACGCGCGACACCACGCCCTTCAGCTGGTTGCGCGCCGACAGCCGCACGCCGCGCAGGTCGGCCATCAGGATGATCGACGAGGCCTTGATCAGTGCGAACGCCTTCGCGCCGACCGCAAGGCCGAGCTCGACGGTGCTCTCGTGCGTGATGCTCGCGACGATGCGCAGCCCGCCGATCGCCTCGAGCTCGACCTCGTCATTGACGGCCCCGCCGCGCAGCGACACCACGGTGCCGGCGAACTGGTTGCGTGCGCTCGTTCTCATCGCCAGCCCTTCCATCAGTGAATAGTCGCCGGCCAGGCCGCCCGCCTGGCGGTTCAGCCGCTCGACGAAACGTGCATGTTCCTGCTGGATCAGCACGACATTGCGCAGCAGCTGCCCGCCGCGCGGCGTGAGCCGCGTGCGCCCGCCGCCGGGCCCGCCGGCGCTGCGTTCCAGCAGCGGCTCGCCGGCCAGGTTGCTCATCTGCTC
>NZ_JBFUGN010001461.1:0-1057 GCF_056402895.1 Rhizobacter sp. P3_B12
CCGTGGGATCGAATGCCCTGAGAGGGGCGCGTGCTGAGTAACGCGCCGGCGTCGCCGGTTCACTGTCGAGGGGGTGTCCATGCGACCCCTGTCGTGGCTGGCCGGTCGCGTCGCCAGATGGAACCCGGCGCACGTCCGCGTTACTGACGCCTCGCCTTCACAGCGCGGGTGGTCCATGAGCGCCTTGCAGATCCTCCTGGACGAATTCGCCCGCCGCATCGGCAGTTCGCCCTTCAGCGTGGCGGGTGACCAGGCGCGTTTCGTCTGCAACGACCGCTTCGCGGTCGACCTGTTCCTCGACGCGCGCTTCGAGTGCGTGCGCATCGGCACCCAGGTCGGCCATTCGCTGGTGGCGGTGCCGGGGCATGAGCTCTACTGGAGCTGCCTGTCGCGCGCCCAGCGCGACGATCCGCGCTTCGAGGTCTGCTGGAACGCCTACACCGGCGAGATGCTGAGCATGTCGGCGATGCCGATGACGGGGCTCGACATCGAGGGCTTCATGCTGTGGATCGAGCGCTTCCTCGACAACTCGACCGAGGTGTCCACGGCCTGGCTCGCCGCAGAAGACCCGCACGGCTGCGGGCTGCCGCTGGCGGATTGCCGCAGCTTTGCCTGAGGGCCGGCCTCAGCGTCTCAGCCCGACACCCCGGCGTACTGCCTGAACTGCCCCCGCCCCGCGTGCTTCGCGGCGTAGAGCGCCTCGTCGGCGTGGCGCATCGCCTCGGCCAGCGTCGGGCCGTGCGTCGGCCAGACGGCGGCGCCGATGCTGCAGCCCACGCGCAGGTTGTTCAGCGTCAGGTAGCTCATCGGCCGGCGCATGTCGCGAACGATGCGCTCGGCCAGCGTGCGCGACAGCGCACTGCCTTCACCCGGCAGGCCGGTGATCAGCACCAGGAACTCGTCGCCGCCGAGGCGGAACACGAAATCCTGCTCGCGCGCCAGCTTGCGCAGGCGCTTGGCCACCTGCACCAGCACCTGGTCGCCGGCGGCGTGGCCATGGCGGTCGTTGATCGGCTTGAACGCATCCAGGTCCAGGCACAGCACGCAGACCTCGAGG
>NZ_JBFUGN010001462.1:0-1055 GCF_056402895.1 Rhizobacter sp. P3_B12
AGGTAGAAGAGTTTCACGTTTGCAGTGCCTGATCTTGGATGCCGACCTCTCGACATCGAGGAGGTGCCGGGGTGGCATCGTAGCGTCGCGAGAAGCGCTGCCGCAGAGCGGACGTCATGAAAGGACCGCTTCTGGCCGGCTGAAGACGTTCGGGCTCAGCTGCGGGCGGCCTCGAAACGACCCAGAGCGGAAGTTCGCCCAAGCTTAGCAAACAGCCGTTCAACGGCTGACATGAGAGGCGGCTTGAAGCTGGTGACGCCAGCTACAGGACGTCCTCTCTCGATGGAAGGGTTAGGAGGCATGCTGCCTCAAATATGTGGTTGCGACAGGACCCAACGGGTTGCCCAAAGGCACACTGCAGAGAGAACCAAGAACAACACCAGGTCTGAAGCCGCCTGCGTTACCAGCTGGTCCACTAGTGATGTCCTTTGCCTCGATGGTTCTCCAGTAGTGCCGAGATCGCTGAGCTGACGAAGCACTAGATACGCGGTGAGCGAATAGAGCGCAAGGAAATTCACGGCCGTGAATACCCAAGGCCTCGACAGCTTGCTCCACCACAACCAGGCGGAACTCCCTACGAGGAGCGCTGGCAAGAGCAGGACAACCAGCATCACAACGTTGATAAGCAGCCGCATCTATGCCCTCCAACGTTAAAACTCAGCGGCCCAGCCAGCGCAGCAGGCGCAGGCATCCTAGCCTAGTAGTCAGTCGCGACCGGCAGCACGTGGCCATTTGCGGAAGCGGTCGCGATCGGCGCAACTAGCCGCACAGTCACGATGGCAGCTAGTCGGGGAGACGGCGAACTTTGCTCAGGCGCGGGAAACTGACGTCTGGCTCTATGAACAACAGCGCCGCAACACCATGCCGAGTCTCGCAACCCACTACCACTACCTGGCGGGAGTCTCCGTTCGGCAGTTGCACCTCAACCCAACTGCCGCGAGGTGGCAGCTCCGTTGCCGAAGCGAACGTGCCATCGACGACGTACCACTTGCCCAGCTCGAGACCGTCGAGCTGCGGAGCAAGTTCTGCAGTGACCACGAACGAATCGACAAGAG
>NZ_JBFUGN010001463.1:0-1054 GCF_056402895.1 Rhizobacter sp. P3_B12
TGTTCCTGCCGAAGCTGCTGGAGGCGGCGGACACGATCTCACGGTTGTTGCAGATGAAGACATAGAGGCTGGCGTAGTTCTGCGCGAGCGATGCGCAGGAACACGCATGGCGCCCCGGGTGACAACCCGGGATCAATCCCCACTTGTTCGCTTGTCACCTCCCCGCACCCGCCTTCCGCGCCAACAACCCGAACTACATCCGCACCCAGCGCAACGCGAGGATGTCGTCGGGCCACTGCACCGCCTTCACCTTCTTCTGCATCGCCCAGCTCAGCGTGCGCCGGTACAGCGGCACGTAGGGCAGGTCTTCGGCGATCAGGCGCAGCGCGACGCCGACCATCGCGCGCCGGCGCATCAGGTCGGGCTCGACGCGGATGCTGTCGATCAGCGTGTCCAGCGCCGGGTTGCTGTAGCGGCCGACGTTGAAGGTGCCCGCCCCGCCCTTGCCGTGGCTGTGGAACAGCGCGTTCAGCGTGGCCCAGGCATYGGTGGTCGGCGTCCAGCCGAACTCGACGAAGCTGCCGGTGGCCTGGCTCAGCTTCGGGAAGAACTGGTTGGTCCCCGACGAGCGCAGCGTCGTGCGGATGCCCACCTGCGCCAGCATCGCGGTGGCGGCCTGGCAGACGTTCTCGCGCCAGGCGATGTTCACGCAGTCGAGCGTCACCGCGAAGCCGTCCGGGTAGCCGGCCTGCGCGAGCAGCTTCTTCGCGGCAGCGGGGTCGTACGGCAGGCGCTTGTCCAACTCGCCCAGCGAGCCATCGACCATCGGCGACAGGAAGGCCCCGGTCGGCGTGCCCTGCCCGCGCAGCACCTTGCCGACGATCAGGTCGACGTTGACCGCCTGGTAGACCGCCTGGCGCACCCGCCGGTCCTTGAACGGGTTGCGGCCCTTCACGTCGGCATCGAGCAGCTGCTCGCGCGACTGGTCGAATGCGAGGTATTGCTGGCCCAGGTCGGCCACCTGCAGCACCGTCAGGCCCGGGTCGGTCTTCAGGCGCGCCACGTCCTGGAACGGCGGGTCCAGCACCAGGTCGACCTCGCCGGAGCTCAGCGC
>NZ_JBFUGN010001464.1:0-1053 GCF_056402895.1 Rhizobacter sp. P3_B12
TTGCCGGAGAGCTGGGTGGAGGCCTCGCTGCTGCTGCGGCCGCGGCCGGCGCCACTGCTGGTGATCCAGGCCGAGATCGAGCCGGGTGGCTGGCTGCTGCTGGCGACGACCTTGCCGGACCCGTACTTCCTCGACAACGCGAACCCGCTGAGCAGCGACCGGCTGCTGCTGCAGGGGGCGACGCTGATGACGGTGCTGGTTCTGGTGCTGCTGGTGGCGCGCAGCCTGACGCGGCCGCTGTCGCGGCTGGCGCAGGCGGCCAGCGAGTTCGGCAACGCGATGCACCCGAACCAGGTGCCGGAGACCGGCACGGTGGAGCTGCAGCGCACGGCGCGCGCCTTCAACGAGATGCAGGCGCGCATCCAGCGTTTCGTGGAGGACCGGGAGCGGCTGTTCGGCAGCATCTCGCACGACCTGAAGACGCCGATCATGCGCTTGAAGCTGCGCACCGAGCTGCTGGACGACGACGCGGTGCGGGCCGATTTCCACGAGGACCTGGACGAGCTGGACATGATGGTCAAGGGCGCGTTGCAGAGCGTGAAGGACAGCGACGTGCACGAGAACCTGGCCGAGGTGCGGCTGGACCGGCTGGTGGAGCGGCTGACATCGGCAGCGCTGGCTTCGGGCGCGAAGATCGCGGTGTCGCTGCCGCCGATCGCGGTGACGGGCCGGCCGCTGGCGCTGAAGCGTGCGTTGGGCAACCTGATCGACAACGGCCTGCGCTACGGGCGCGAGATCGAGGTCGGCGCCGAGCTGGGCGACGGCAAGTGCTCGGTGCTGGTGCGGGATCACGGGCCGGGGCTGCCGGAGGATTCGCTCGAGGAGATCTTCGAGCCCTACGTGCGGCTGGAGCACGGGCGTGCCCTGCATGCCGACGGGTCGGGGCTCGGGTTGTCGATTGCGCGTCGGATTGCGCGTGAGCACGGCGGGGATGTGCGGCTGCGCAATCATCCGGATGGCGGGCTTGTGGCTGCTCTGAGCTTGCCGGCTTGATCGCCTACCCCGTTCGCCCTGAGCAGGGACCGAGCTTGTCGAGGGCCCGTGTCGAAGGGT
>NZ_JBFUGN010001465.1:0-1053 GCF_056402895.1 Rhizobacter sp. P3_B12
AGATTGAAGTCCCTGCATCTCGTGCTGGCCGCCGCGACGCTGGCGTTCGCAGCCCTGGGTGTGCAGGCGCAGGAATTGAAGATCGGCTATGTGAGCCTCGACAAGGTGCTGCGCGATGCGGTGCCGGCGAAGGCGGCGCAGACCAAGCTGGAAGCCGAGTTCTCGAAACGCGAGAAAGACCTGAACGAGTTCGGCACGCGCCTGAAGGCGGCCGGCGACAAGCTCGAGAAAGACCAGCCGACGCTGGCCGAATCCGAGAAGACCCGCCGCCAGCGCGACCTGATCGACCAGGACCGCGAGTTCCAGCGCAAGCGCCGCGAGTTCCAGGAGGACCTGAACCAGCGCAAGAACGAGGAACTGGCCTCGGTGGTGGAGCGGGCCAACAAGGTCATCAAGCAGATCTACGAGACCGACAAATACGACCTGATCCTGCAGGATGTCGTCTTTGCCAGCCCGCGCATCGACATCACCGACAAGGTGATCAAGGCGCTGAACGCCCAGCAAGGCGGCAAGTGAGCCGTGGATGCGGTTCAACTCGGTGACATCGCCGCCCAGCTCGGCGGCGAACTGATCGGCAGCGCCGCGCTGCCCATCGACCGGATCGGCCCGCTCGAGGGCGCCACGCCGGGCACGATCTCCTTTCTCTCGAATCCCCGCTATGCCGCGCAGCTGGAGGCCAGCGCCGCCGGCTGCGTGATCGTCGCGCCGGCGATGCGCGACGCCGCGGTCGCCCGCGGTGCGGCCCTGGTCTGCGACGACCCCTACCTGGCCTTCGCGAAGCTCACGCAGTGGTGGGCGGCGCGCACGCGCCCGGCGGTGCCGGCCGGCGTGCACCCGAGTGCCGTCGTCGAGGCGGGCGCCGTGATCGACGCCGGCGCGAGCATCGGCGCATTCGTGCTGGTCGAGGCCGGTGCGCGCATCGGCGCCGGCGCAGTCATCGGGGCGCACTGCGTGATCGGCCGGGGTGCGAGCGTCGGTGCCGGCACGCGTCTCGCGCCGCGCGTCACGCTGCTGGCCGATTGCCACATCGGCGAGCGCGGCATCGTGCACAGC
>NZ_JBFUGN010001466.1:0-1052 GCF_056402895.1 Rhizobacter sp. P3_B12
ACGGTGGACCTCGCGGCCGTCGCGCGGCAGGTCGTCGCCGGCTTCGAGCGGCCCGCCGACGCGCTCTCGCTCGACGCGCCGGCCGCGTTGCCACGCGAGCGCGCCAACCGGCTGCTCGTCGAGCGGCTGATCGCCAACCTGGTCGACAACGCGCTGAAGCACGGCCGCCCGCCGGTGCGGGTGCGCGTCGGCGGCTCGGCCGCGCAGGCCTGGATCACCGTCGACGATGCCGGCGACGGCATCCCCGCCGACGAAGCGGCACACCTGACCGACGCGTTCGCGCGCGGTGACGGCAGCCGCTCGCGGCCCGGCACCGGCCTCGGGCTCGCGATCGTGCGGCAGGTCGCGACACGGTTGGGCGGCGTGCTGGCCTTCGAGCGCGATGGCCCCGTGCACCGCGTGCGCGTCACGCTCGGCTGATGTTTCAATGCTGTCGCAAATCGTCGCGCAACGCGGTCGCCACGCCGCAGCCCACCGCGTTCAATGAACACCACAACTTTCCGAGGAGCCTGCCATGAACCATTCCTTCCGCCGCACCGCCCGCCTCCCGCTCGCCCTGCTGTGCGCCACCGCGCTGGCCGCCTGCGGCGGCGGGGGCAGCAACGACAGTGACGCAGCCGAGCAACTGAGCCTCGACACCGCCACCGGCTACAGCGCGAACGCGACGCTGGTCTCGGGCGACGCCGGCACGGTGCTCGACACCAGCGTGCTCGCGGCCCAGTCGGTGGTCGCCACGCAGGCCACGCTGGCGGCCGCCCATGAATCGGCGCAAGGCGTGTCGGCCCTGGCGGTCACCAACGCGACGGTCGACTGCGCCGGCGGCGGCACCGCGGTGCTCAGCATCGCCGGCGGCACGGCCGGCAGCCTGCTGAACGGGCAGCTCGACACCGGCGAGGTCTACACGCTGACCTTCATGGACTGCAGCGGCGCCGCGGGTGCGGCCGCCGTCAGCGGCTCGCTGACGATGACGGTGGTGACGGCCGATGCGAACACGCTGTCGGTCACCACGGAAGCCGCCGGGCTGTCTGCAGCGTTGCCGCGCGGCAGCGTCA
>NZ_JBFUGN010001467.1:0-1045 GCF_056402895.1 Rhizobacter sp. P3_B12
GGTCCTCGGTCCTCCCGGGAGAGGTCGGTCAAGGGTAATTCGAACCCCGTTCGCACCGTAGTTGCGGGCGTTGCTTAAGGGGGTTGTACCCATGGAAGCGATGCAACAGCCCCTCTCTCACCCGCTGACGCAGGAGCAATTCGGCGACCTGGTCGGCGTCAGCCAGCAGGCGATCAGCGAGCTGCTCGCTCGCGGGATTCTGAAGGCGGGCCAGCCCGCCTCGGCCTGGCTGCGCGCGTACACAAAACACCTGCGAGAACAGGCGGCGGGCCGCGGGGCCGACGGCGAACTGGCGCGCGAGCGCGCCCGCCTCGCCCGTGAGCAGGCCGACCGCGTCGCAATGGACAACGCGGTGAACCGCCGCGAGCTGGCACCGGTCGCGGTGCTGGAACTGGTGCTCGCCAAGATGGCTGGCGATGTGGGCAGCCTGCTTCAGGGCCTGGTGCCGCGCGTGCGCCGTCGCGTCGAGCTGCCCACCGAGGCGTTGCGCATCTTCGAGGAGGAAGTCAGCAAGGCGCGCAACCGGGCGGCGGCGCTCAGCCTCGCGGATGCCGAAGACGAACCCGATGAAGAGGAGGATGGAAATTGACCGAACTGACGCCTATGCTCGACGCAGTCGAGTCCGTGTACGTCGAGCCGCCCATGTCGCTGGCGGACCTCGGCACCGAGCAGCGCGACGAGATCAACGCGGCGCTGCGCCGCGGTCTGCGTCCGCTCGAAGCGCCGCCGCCGATGCGCCTGTCGCAATGGATGGCCGAGCACTTCTACCTCAGCGAGGAGAGCAGCTACGAGCAGGGGCGGTGGGAAGCCTACCCGTACCAGATCGCCATTGCCGACTGCATCGGCCACGACGAGATCAACCACGTCACCTGGCGCAAGTCCGCTCGCACCGGATACACCAAGATCTTCCTGGCGGCCGTCGGCTATTTCGCCGAGCACAAGCGTCGCAACCAGGCGGTGTACCAGCCGACAGACGAGGACCGCGACGACTTCGTGACCACCGAGCTGGAGCCGATGCTGCGCGACGTGCGCGTGATGCGCCGCG
>NZ_JBFUGN010001468.1:0-1044 GCF_056402895.1 Rhizobacter sp. P3_B12
CGCCTCCAGGCGGCGGCCGAGCTCCGCATGGAACGACTGATCGATGCGGTGACCGACGGCGTCGTGACGGTGGACGACCAGCGAACGGTGGTCCTCTTCAATCGTGCCGCGGAGAGACTCTTCAGCGTGAGCGCTGCCGAGGCGTTGGGGACATCGGTCGACCGGTTCATGAGACTGCCTGACGGGGCGGCCGTCCCCTTGGTGCCGACGACTTCCGAGGCCCTTCTGGAACTCGAGGGAGCGCGTGAGGAGGGCGCCGGGTTCCCGGCTGAGGCGTCACTCTCGCGACTGGAAACCGAGCGTTCAGCGCTGACGACGATCGTATTGCGAGACGTGACGGCGAGGCGGTCGGCAGACACCGAGAGACGCGCTCGCGAAGCATCGGAGGCCTCCAACCGAGCGAAGACCGAGTTCCTCTCACGCATGAGCCACGAGTTGCGCACGCCGCTGAACGCGGTCATCGGTTTCTCCAGGCTGCTCCGGATGGACGCCTCCAGGCCGCTTTCCGTCGGCCAGCTCGAACGCGTTCAATACATCGAGAATTCCGGCGCCCACCTTCTGGCACTCGTCAACGATGTGCTCGATCTCTCACGAATCGAATCCGGGGGGATGGCGGTTTCGACTGAGGCCGTGCGACTGCTTCAGGTGGTCGAGGAAGCCGCCGCGATGGTGTCGCCCCTGGTGACAGCAGCCGGTATCCAGATCTTCCTGTCCGCCGCCGTCGTCAGCGGGCACAGCGATGCCGAGGCAAGCATCGTGGCGGCCGCTTGCGCGAAGGACATCGAAGTCAAGGCGGACCCGGTTCGCCTTCGGCAGGTGCTCGTCAATTTGCTGAGCAACGCCGTCAAATACAACAAGCCGGGTGGTCGCATCACGCTGACCTGGGAGGTCTGCGGTGCCGACTGCGTCGTGAGAATCATCGACACAGGGCACGGGATCGCTGCCGATCGACTCGCGAGCCTCTTCGAGCCGTTCAACCGCCTGGGGGCTGAATCGTCCACCGTGGAGGGGACCGGTATCGGGCTCGTTCTGTCGAGGCAACTC
>NZ_JBFUGN010001469.1:0-1044 GCF_056402895.1 Rhizobacter sp. P3_B12
GCATCGCATCGAAGCGCCAGTCCGGGAACAGCGGCACCAGCTCGCCGCTCGCCCGGTGGGCCTGCGACATGTAATCCGGCAGCCAGAGCACTCCCAGGCCCGCCAGGCCGGCCGCCAGGCAGGCGTTGCCATCGTCCATCGCGACCACGTACCGCCCCGTCACCTCGATGCGTTCGCCGTCGCGCTGCATCGCGTACGGCACGATCTTGCCGGTGCGCGCGCTCTTGTAGCCCACGATGCGGTGATGCGTGCCCTCGAGATCCCGCGGATGCGCCGGTGTGCCCGCGCGCGCCAGGTAGCTCGGCGCCGCACAGACCCGGGCCTGCAGATCGCCCACGCGGCGTGCCATCAGCGACAGGTCGGTGAGTTCGCCGCCGCGCACGACGCAATCCACCTTCTCGCCGATCAGGTCCACCATGCGGTCGCTCACGCCCATGTCGAGCTGGATGTCGGGGTAGCGCGCGTGGAAGGCCGGCAGTGCCGGCACCAGGATGATGCGGGCCAGCGGGGTCGGCACGTCGACCCGCAGCCGGCCCCGCGGCGTCGCCGAGGCGCTCGACAGGCTGCTCTCGGCATCGTCCATGTCGGCCAGCAGGCGCAGCACGTGCTCGTAGTAGGCCGCGCCGTCGGCCGTCACGTTGACCTTGCGCGTGGTGCGGTTCAGCAGCTTCACGCGCAGCCGGGCCTCCAGCTGCTGCACCAGCTGCGTCACGCTGGTCTTGCTCAGCTGCAGCGTCTCGGCCGCCTTCGTGAAGCTGCCGGTCTCCACCACGCGGGCGAATGCCTGCATCGCATCAAAACGGTCCATCGCTGATCCCCGCTCTTCGACGATTGTTTGGATTTTCCAAACGATGATTGTCTGCCAGGCCCGTAGATCCCGGCGGCGGGGATGCCTAGAGTCTCTCCATCGTGATCAATTCAAGGATGCAAGCGATGGGCAAGCGTGATGTGGTTTTTCCGGCCGGGCGCCAGGCGCTCTATGAAACGAACCGGTATTCGCCGGCGATCCGGTCCAACGGCTTCCTGTTCGTGTCGGGGCAGGTC
>NZ_JBFUGN010001470.1:0-1040 GCF_056402895.1 Rhizobacter sp. P3_B12
CTCGACGGCATCGAGCGCCGGCTCGACCCCGGCCCGGCCTGCAACGACGACCTGTTCCAGCTGTCGCTCGCGCAGATCCGCGAGCGCGGCATCGGCCTGCTGCCGCAGAGCCTGGGCGAGGCCGTCACGGCGCTGGAAGGCGATGCGGTGATCCGTGCTGCGCTCGGCGAGACGCTGGCCGGCGAGTTCATCCGCCTGAAGCGCGCCGAGTGGACCGAGTACGCGCGCCACGTCAGCGGCTGGGAGATCGCGCGGTACGCTAGCGCCTTTTGATCCGTCCCCCACCCAATTCCCGAATGACCTCTCCGACCTCGGCCTCTGCGGCCRCCGGCCCTGCGCACGCGCCGTGGCTGGCCTACCTCTGCCTCGGCAGCTCGATGGCCCTGGTGGGCAGCTATGTGGGCCTGTCGAAGCTGCTGCTTGCGGTGTTCCCGGTGTTCCTGCTGGCCTGGCTGCGCTTCGGCATGGCGGCCGTCGCGATGGCCGGCTGGGTGCGGCGCCGGCCCGGCGAAACGCCGCTGAGCCGACACGACCGCGTGCTGCTGTTCTTCGAATCGTTCTTCGGCAACTTCCTGTTCTCGATCTGCATGCTGTTCGGCGTCGGCATGAGCTCGGCACTGGCGGCCGGCGTGATCATGGCGGCGATCCCGGCGGCGGTGGCGATCCTGTCGCGRCTGTTCCTGAAGGAGCGCATCCTGCCGCGCGTCGCCGCGGGCATCGCGTGCGCGGTGGGCGGCATCGCGCTGGTCTCGGTGGTGGCGCATGGCGGTGAAGACAAGGGCAGCTCGCTGCTCGGCAACCTGCTGCTGTTCGGTGCGGTGCTGTGCGAGGCCTCGTACGTGGTGATGGGCAAGAAGCTCGCCGGCAACGTCTCGGCCAAGCGCATCAGCGCGCTGGTCAACCTGTGGGGGCTGGCGCTGGTGACGCCGTTCGGGCTGTGGCAGGCGTGGTCGTTCGCGTTCGGCGCGGTGCCGGTGGCGTCGTGGTCGCTGCTGCTCTTCTATTCGCTCGCGGCCAGCATGGTCACCGTGTGGCTGTGG
>NZ_JBFUGN010001471.1:0-1040 GCF_056402895.1 Rhizobacter sp. P3_B12
CGAACAGCCCGCGCCGCTCCACCTCGGCCAGCAGCCGCGCCGCATGCGGCGAGCCGCTAACGTGCGCGCAGCGCGCCACGGTCAGCTCGGGCAGCACCGCGCAGCACAGCAGGAAGCTGCGCAGCTCGTCGGGCATCTCGTCGAGCACCTCGGCGGCGAGGTAGTCGAACAGGTGGCGCTGCGTCAGCACGCCGGCACGTGCCCCGGAGCCGCCCGGCCGCGCCGACAGGTTCAGGCGCAAACCGGCGGCCCAGCCGTCGGTGCGCTCCAGCAACTCGCGCGCCGCACCGGCCTCGGCCGGCAAGCCGGCGCTCGCCAGCAGTTCGGCCACCTCGTTCTCGCTGAAGCGCAGCTCGTACTGCCGGAACTCGCTGAGCTCGCCGGCCGCGCGCCAGCGGCCCATCGCGAGCGGCGGCTCCAGCCGGCTCGCCATCACGACACCCCATGGCTGCGGCAGCCGCTCGATCAGCAGCTGCAGCAACTCGAACACCTGCGGGTCGGCGATGCGGTGCACGTCGTCGAGCACCAGCAGGCCGCGCGCGCGCTCGGCGCCGGCCAGCGCATTGACCAGTTCGTCGGCCACCGCGCGCAGCCCGCGCTCGCCGAGCGCCAGCGTGGCGAGCGCATCGGGGTCGACCCGCCACGGCAGGTCGTGCGGCTCCAGCGCGCTGCCCAGGCACGCGAGGAAGCGCGGCAGCTGGTCGTCCTCGTCGGCCGTCACCCAGGCGAGCGCGGTGCCCGGCGGCAGCAGGCGGATCTGCCGCGCCAGCGCCGAGGTCTTGCCGTAGCCGGCCGGCGCGAGCAGCAAGGTCAGCCGCTGCTGCTGCAGTGCCGCGCCCAGCGCGTGCTCCAGCACCGGCCGCCCGACCAGGCTGGTGCGCGGGCGTGGCGGCTGGATCTTGGCCAGCGCGAAGGCGTGGGAAGCGGCTCCAGGGAGGGCGGTCGACGGCATCGCGGGATTCTGACGGCGCACCGCCGGCGCAGCGCGCTGCACGACCTCCTCAAATGAGGGGATGGCCCGCCATCCGGCGCCTGATGGC
>NZ_JBFUGN010001472.1:0-1034 GCF_056402895.1 Rhizobacter sp. P3_B12
CCTCTACACCGGCACGCCGCTGTGGTCCGAGGTCGAGCCGCTCGCACGCTGCCTGGGCGCGCAGGCCTCGCTGCTGGCGCTGGAGTCGGGCGACAACCCGTTCGACGAGGCGTGCTCGCAGACCTGGTGGCAGCTCGCCGCGCATTTCGGCGAGCAGCGCCCGGTGCCGCTCGGCTGCCTGTCGGTCACGGTGGAGCTGCGCGGCGAGACCAGCGTGACGCACCCGCAGGCTGCGGCCGATGCGGAGGCGCTGCTCGATTTCCTGACGCTGCGCGGCCTGGTCGACGGCCCGGCGCCCACGCTGCCGCCGCTGTTGTTCCCCGCCACGCCCCTGTCGGGCACCGAGGTGGTGTCCGCGCCGGTCAGCGGCGTGGTCGCCTACCACCGCGAGCCCGGCGAAGTGGTGCACGCTGGCGACCTGATCGCCGACGTGATCGACCCGATCAGCGGCGAGGTGCATTCGCTGCACACCCGCACCGATGGCCTGTTCTTCGCGCGCGACCGCGTGCGCTATGCCATCGCGGGAAGGCCCTTGTTCAAGGTGGCAGGCACCACGCCGATGCGCAGCGGCAAGCTGTCGAGCGATTGATGACGGACCCGCGGAGGGTGCAACTCCAGGTCGAGGACCTGCACAAGAAATTCGGCGCCGTCGAGGTGCTGAAGGGCGTCTCGCTCACCGCCAGCCAGGGCGACGTGATCAGCATCATCGGCTCCTCCGGCTCCGGCAAGAGCACGCTGCTGCGCTGCATCAACCTGCTGGAGCAGCCCGATGCGGGGCGCATCACGCTGTCGGGCGAAGCGATCGCGCTGAAGCCGGGCCGCGACGGCCGGCTGCAGGCTGCCGACGCGAAGCAGCTGCAACGGCTGCGCAGCAGGCTCGCGATGGTGTTCCAGCACTTCAACCTGTGGGCGCACATGACGGCGCTCGAGAACGTGATCGAGGCCCCGGTCCACGTGCTCGGCGTGCCGAAGGCGCAGGCCGTGGAGCGCGCCGAGGCGCTGCTCGCGCGCGTCGGCGTGCTGCACCGCAATGG
>NZ_JBFUGN010001473.1:0-1032 GCF_056402895.1 Rhizobacter sp. P3_B12
GCCACGCACTTCATCAACTGGCAGCAGGATCCGCAGTCGAACTACCTGGCCCGGCTGGTGTTCCCGGACAAGACCACGTCGTTCCGCATCGAGGTCGACCTGGTGGTCGAGATGTCGGTGCTGAACCCGTTCGATTTCTTCCTCGAACCGGCGGCCGAGCATTTCCCGTTCGAGTACGACGCGTCGCTCGCGACCGAGCTGGAGCCGTACCGCCACAAGGCGCCGCTGACGCCGGCCTTCGAGAAGTACCTGGCCAGCATCTCGCGCGAGAAGATGCAGACCACCAACTTCCTGGTCGCGCTGAACCAGCGGCTGCAGAAGGACATCGGCTACCTGATCCGCATGGAGCCGGGCGTGCAGACGCCGGAGCAGACGCTGGTCAACGCGAGCGGCTCGTGCCGCGATTCCGGCTGGCTGCTGGTGCAGATCCTGCGCCACCTGGGCTTCGCATCGCGCTTCGTGTCGGGCTACCTGATCCAGCTGAAGAGCGACGTGAAATCGCTCGACGGCCCGAGCGGCACCGAGGTCGACTTCACCGACCTGCACGCCTGGTGCGAGGTCTACCTGCCGGGCGCCGGCTGGATCGGCCTGGACCCCACGTCGGGCCTGCTGGCCGGCGAGGGCCACATCCCGCTCGCATGCTCGCCGGAGCCGTCGTCGGCCGCGCCGGTGAGTGGTGCGCTGGACGAGTGCGAGACCGAGTTCGAGCACCTGATGAAGGTCACGCGCATCTGGGAGGCGCCGCGCGTGACGCTGCCGTACAGCGATGCGCAGTGGGGCGAGATCGAGACGATGGGCCACCGCGTCGACGACGACCTGCGCCGCCACGACGTGCGGCTGACGCAGGGCGGCGAGCCGACCTTCGTCTCGGTGGACGACCGCGACGGCGCCGAATGGAACACCGACGCGATGGGGCCGACCAAGCGGCTGCTGAGCGCCGACCTGATGGACAAGCTGCGCCGCAAGTACGGCGACGGCGGGCTGCTGCACTACGGCCAGGGCAAGTGGTACCCGGGCGAGCAGCTGCCGCGC
>NZ_JBFUGN010001474.1:0-1031 GCF_056402895.1 Rhizobacter sp. P3_B12
CCTGGCGCACCCAGCGGCGCAATAGGTTGGCGTTGATGCCATGCGCCATCGCCACGGCTGCCATGGACATCCCCGGCTGCATGCAGGCTGCCACGGCATTGGCCTTGAACTCGTCGCTGTGGAGCCGACGCCGGCGCCGAGCGCCAGCGGGTTGGACGGGGAAGGTCATACGTATCCACCAAAGTTGAGGTGGGTACGAGGCTCCTATGTGCCTATCGCATTCTCAAGATGGTCAGACTGGACGCTCACAGCTGCTCGGCCTGAACCGAGATCTGCTGGATCGACTGGAGACAACCGCTTCCGTTGGGCGCGAAGGCGCTGCAGCGCTGGATTCATGGGCGGCCAGCCTAGTTTCAACGATGAGTTCGTTCCTCACGCAGACGCCCGAATCCAAGGCAAATCGACTCGCCACGCTGTATCAAGGAACGGTGTATGCCGAACACCCCTCTGCGCTCGGACCGTACTTCCGCGTGCTGTTCCAGGTGTTCAATCACATTGCCGAAGCTGATCTGCATCCGAAGGAGCGGGAGCAGTACGCCAACATCGCCCGCGGCCAGCTGAGCGAAGGGGCAGTCTTGCTGCTTGCGGCGAACGGCTTGACCGAGCGAGGCCACCGATTCATTCCTTTGATCGAGCGCTTCGGGCTGCTCGAACACATGCATCCGCAGTATCTGAAACTGTACCGACGAGGGCTGGAGGTCGGCTATCGCGAGCGCGCCTTTCTAGGGGACAAGGAGCGAGAAGACCTGCCTTGGGAAGAGGTCCCGAAGCAGTTGGCCGGATACTTTGTGTGCACTCTCGAGGAGCCTATTGTCCAAGGTGGAGAGCGAGCAGATCCGAGCGGGCAGGGCTCGGTGTAGGAATGTCGTTCTGCGGATCGCAACTACCGGGACCATGACCTTGCCCGCGGAATCCGTATCCCTTGCTGAGTGGTTCAATCCAGGCAAGGAGAACGAAAGTGACGAAGGCAAAGAGAGCGCGCTACACGCTGGAATTCAAGCTTGAGGCGGTGCGGATGGTCAAGGGTGGGC
>NZ_JBFUGN010001475.1:0-1030 GCF_056402895.1 Rhizobacter sp. P3_B12
TGCGTGTGGTGGTTCAGCTTCGCCTCGCCGAACAGGTCGATCACCGAACCGGCCGCGCCGGTCTTCGGGTCGCGCGCGCCGAACACGACGCGCTTGAAGCGCGCGTGCATCAGCGCCATCGCGCACATCGCGCAGGGCTCGAGCGTCACGTAGAGCTCGCACTCGGGCAGCCGGTAGTTCGCGAGCAGCGTGGCCGCATGGCGCAGCGCGACGATCTCGGCATGCGCGGTCGGGTCGTGCTCGGTGATCGGGCGGTTGTAGCCGGTGGCGATCACCTGGCCGGCGCGCATGATGACGGCGCCCACCGGCACCTCGCCGACCAGCCACGCGTTGCGGGCCTGGTCGAGCGCGATGCGCATCGCGTGTTCGTCGGCGGCCGAAGCCGCCTGGAGCGCGGCGCCGGCGGCGTCAGGGGCCGGGATCACTTGGGGGAGTCGTCCTGGCGGGCGGTGCCCTGCGCGCCCTGCTCGAGGGCCTTGACGACATCGCTGCGCACCTTCTCCTGCAACTGCTGCGATTGCTCGCGCACCGTGCCGCTGGCGGCGCCGGTGCCCTGCGACACGCTGCCGTCGGTGGCCACCACCGGCACCTTGCCGACGGCCTTCAACTGCTTGTTGATGACGATGCCGATGATCGCCAGTGCGATCAGCAGCGACACGAATCCGAAGGTGGCTTTCATAGGAGGTCCCCGCCCGATGCCAGTTCGGGGCGGTCGGCATCGTACCTCACGGCGCGCTCAYGACAGCGGCCAGTCGCCCAGGGTTTCGTGGCGGCCCAGGCCGACGTGGCTGCGCACCAGCGCGAAGCCGGCGGCCTGCCAGCCGACCGGCTCGATCGCGTGTTCGGCGATGCTGTGCCGGCGGTCGTACAGCAGCGTCAGGTGCGGCGTGGCGCTGCGCGAGGCCTGCGCCTCGGTGTCGCCCATCGCCAGGTTGAGCCGGCGGCGGAAGGCGGCGAGCGCGGGCAGGTTCTCGCTGCTGCGCAGCACGAAGGCACCGCTGCCGGGAAAGCTCATCGCCCGGTCGAAGGC
>NZ_JBFUGN010001476.1:0-1028 GCF_056402895.1 Rhizobacter sp. P3_B12
GGTTCATGCGGTCCCCATGCTGCGCTCGACGCCGTTCAGCGCGTTGAGCACCATGCCGAGCAACGCGCTGGTGTCGGCCAGCAGCACGACCACCATCGGCTCGCCGCGCCATTGAACGCTGCGCATCACGAGGCGCCCGGCGCTCGAATCGACCACCATGCAATGCGGCTGGCCGATCGCGGCCTCGCGGCTGGCGGCGTCGCCGAGCGCCGCCATCGAGCTCACCATCGCGGCCAGCCGGCTGGCATCCAGCGGCAAGGCGCCGGCATGCGCCAGGTCGAAACCGTCGGGCGTGGCCACCAGAACGGCGCGCGCGCCGCTCACATCGGCCATCAGGGCCTCCGCCGCCAGCTGGGCATGGCGGGTCATCTCGTTTCGGTCCATTGTCATTCCTGTGTGGCCTCGACACCCATGTCGACGCGCGCCTCGACCTGGGCCAGCACGATGTCGAGCAGCATCAGCACGTCGTCGCGCTCGCGCACGTCGACGGCCAGCACCGGCACGACCAGCCCGCGCCCACCGACGATGTCGCTGAACTCGTCGAGCGTCGGCAGCGGGCATTCGAGCGTGCGGCCGACGCCGATCACGGCGTTCATCGACGGCAGCAGCGTGCCGTAGGCATCGAGGTAGTCGGCCAGGTCGCTCAGCGGATCGGGCCGCGAGTTGTCGATCAGGATCACCAGCGCCAGCGCATCGGCGGCAAGGATCTGCCACATGAACTCGAAGCGCAGCTGCCCGGGCGTTCCGAACAACCGCACCACCTGCCCGTCGCCCAGGTCGACCTGGCCGAAATCGAGGCCCACGGTGGTGTGCGATTTCGCGAGCGAGGGATCGGTGTTGCGCACGTCGGTGGTGACCGGCGGCGTGTCGCTGAGCGCCGCGATCGCAGTGGTCTTGCCCGCACCGGGCGTGCCTGTGAAGACGATCTTGGGGTCTTTCATGCCGAACCCTTGTTGCTGATGCCGAGCGTGCGGCGCAGGCGGGAGACCAGGCCCGCATCGGCCGCAGGCGCCGCCGCACGCTCACCC
>NZ_JBFUGN010001477.1:0-1024 GCF_056402895.1 Rhizobacter sp. P3_B12
AAGCCACTGAACGACCCCATGCAATCACTAGACTCCACGCCACTTGACCCCGCCCGCACCGCCCACGGGCTGATCGCCCTGCAGCAAGGCAACACCGGCTTCGGCCGCGCCCCGCACGACAGCGCCACGGTGCTCGCGAACGCCGCGGCGCTGGCCGATCGCTTCCACGCGCTGAACGCGCTCGTCGTGCGCGTGAAGGTCGGCTGGCACGCCGGCTTCCCCGAGCTGCTGACGCAGACCACCGACCAGCCCGCGCCCTTGCCGCCCGGCGAGTTGCCGGCGAACTGGTGGGACGACCCGGCCTCGCTGCCAAGCGCGCCCGGCGACCTGCAGATCGTCAAGCGCCAGTGGAATGCCTTCCACGGCACCGAGCTCGACCTGCAACTGCGCCGGCGCGGCATCGCGACGCTGGTGCTGGGCGGCATCGTCACGCACATCGGCGTCGAAGGCACGGCGCGCGCGGCCTGGGAGCTCGGCTACCAGCTGCTGATCGCCGAGGACGCCTGCAGCGCGCCGCTCGCCGAGCCGCACCTCGCGTCGATGCAGTACGTGATGCCGCGGCTCGGCCACGTGCGGCGCACGGCGCAGATCCTCGCGACACCGAACGACATGGCCTGACATTCAAGGCGCCGTCATACTGTCGGCCATGTTCGCTTCCCGTGTCGCCTGGCGCGTCCTGCTCGCGCTGCTGCTGGTGTTCAGCCAGCAGCAGGCGGTGCTGCACGTGCTGGGGCACGCGATGGAGCACCAGCGGCCATCGCTGGCGGCGGCCTCGTCCCACGCGAGTTCGGCCCAAGCGACTGACATCGACGCGCTATGCGCGCAGTGCCTGGCCTTCGCTCAACTCGACCACCCGGCCACGCCGCAGGTGGCGACACCCACCGGCTCGTCGGCCCGCTTCGAGTTGGCTGCGGCCGCGCCGGTCACCGCGCGGGATGCGCGCTTCGAGCCGGCCTACCTGAGCCGCGCCCCTCCTCGTTCGACGCTGTCCTGAACTGAACCCCCGTTCGCCCTGAGCCTGTCG
>NZ_JBFUGN010001478.1:0-1022 GCF_056402895.1 Rhizobacter sp. P3_B12
GGCATGTACTTGACGCCGAGTTCGTATTGCCTGCCGCGACTCGGATCGAACAGCGCGCCTTCGTCGACCGCCATCACCGGCACGAACGATTCGCCATAGCTCGCGTACGGTGCCCAGCCGTTGCCGACCTGGTAGGTGACGCCGAGCCGGCCGGTGGTGGCGTTGTCGGTGCGCTCGGCGAGGCCGACCTCAAAAGCGGGATCGGCCCTCCGGTTCTCGTAGCGGGACTTCACGCGGTCCTGCCGCACGCCGACGGTCAGGCCCCAGTGCGAATCGAAGCGCACCTGGTCCTGCGCGTACAGCCCGACCTGCTCGAGGATCACCTGCTTGTCGCGCGACTGGGAGGTCGGCTCGGCGATCGGGATGCCGTAGACCGGGTTGGCCATGTCGAGCGGGGTCGTCATGTCCTGCCAGCGCTGCCACTCGGCGCGGCTGCGGTCGACGTCGAGGCCGAACAGCAGCGTGTGCGAGACGCTGCCGCTGTCCACCTTGCCCTGGACCGAGGTGTCGATGCTGTTCTCGTCGACTGCCTCCACGTCGTGCCGCGCCTGGCGCTCCAGCACGTTGGGATCGGCGTCGAAGAACGACTGGATGTGGTGCTTGTCGGAGGTGCGGTGCGCGTAGCGCGCCTTGTTCTGCAGCTGCCAGCCGTTGTCGAAGCGATGCGCGAACTGCCAGCCGATCGCGTCGGAGCCGGTTTCGATGCGGCTGTAGGTCGGGTCGCCCTCCTTGATCGAGGTCGGGCCGCCGTTGAAGTCGCTGACGTACTGCACGTCGTCGGAGCCGTCGTCGCGCAGCACCTCGGCCTGCAGCGTCAGCGAGGTCTGCGGCGTCGGCTGCCACTTCAGCGAGGGCGCGAGGTACTGGCGCTTCTGCGTCATGCGCTCGCCGTTCGGGTAGGTGTCCTGCGTGCCGGTGTCCAGCCCCAGGCCGACGACGCGCCAGCGCCACTGCCCGTCGTCGTCGATCGCGCCGCCCAGGTCGGCCATCACCTGCTTGCGGTCGTAGCGGCCGGTCTGCAC
>NZ_JBFUGN010001479.1:0-1020 GCF_056402895.1 Rhizobacter sp. P3_B12
AGATGGTGATGCGCTGCGACAAGGATCTGTCGCCGCACGCGCCGGCCGCGCTGGCGGCGATCCAGGGCCGCGGCGAGCCGCAGCGGCGTGCGCTCGCACAGCTGATCACCGCGCTCGAGAACGGCGCCGTGCCCGAGGCGCTGAAGGCCGAGTTGCACGCCGTCGCGAAGCAGAACGTGACGCCGGTGCTCGGCATCACCGGCACCGGCGGCGCCGGCAAGAGCTCGCTGACCGACGAGCTGATCCGCCGGTTGCGCCTGGACCAGGGCGATGCCTTGCACGTCGCGGTGATCAGCATCGACCCGTCGCGCCGCAAGAGTGGCGGCGCGCTGCTGGGCGACCGCATCCGCATGAACGCGATCGCGCCGTGGCGCTCCGGCCAGCGGGTCTTCATGCGCAGCCTGGCCACGCGCGATTTCGGCAGCGAGATCAGCCAGGCCCTGCCCGACGTGCTGGCCGCGTGCCGCGCCGCCGGCTTCGACCTGGTGATCGTCGAGACCTCCGGCATCGGCCAGGGCGATGCGGCGATCGTGCCGCTGGTCGACGTGCCGATGTACGTGATGACGCCGGAGTTCGGCGCCGCGAGCCAGCTCGAGAAGATCGACATGCTCGACTTCGCCGAGTTCGTCGCGATCAACAAGTTCGACCGCAAGGGCGCGGCCGATGCGCTGCGCGACGTGGCCAAGCAGGTGCAGCGCAACCGCGAGGCCTGGGGCACGCGGCCCGACGAGATGCCGGTGTTCGGCACGATGGCCAGCCGCTTCAACGACGACGGCGTGACCGCGCTGTACCAGGCGCTGCTGCCGCGGCTGGCGGCCCTGGGCATGCCGGTGCGCGAGGGCGTGCTGCCGCCGGCCGCGACGCGCCACAGCACCCACCAGGTGCCGATCGTGCCCGGCGCGCGCGTGCGCTACCTGGCCGAGATCAGCGACACGGTGCGCGGCTACAAGCAGCACGCGCGCGCGCAGGCCCGGCTCGCGCGCGAGGTGCAGCAGCTGCGCGGCGCGGCGCGCATGCTGC
>NZ_JBFUGN010001480.1:0-1019 GCF_056402895.1 Rhizobacter sp. P3_B12
ACACGCCCTTCGTGCAGCTGGCGCTCGACCACGGCCTGCCGATCGTCGCGGTCAACGTGTCGCGCGCCGAGAGCCGCCAGGTGATCAGCAAGGGCCTGGCCGGCACCGGCTTCTCGGCCGACGTGCCGGAGGCGATCTGGTCGGCCCAGGCCGGCGACATCGAGGCGAGCCACTGCGGGATGATCGACGCCGCCACCGCCCGCCGCATGGCCGGCGCGCAGGTCGCGCGCGACCAGTTCATGGCGCGCATGGTCGAGGCTCATGCCGACCGCGGCGTGGTGCTGCTGGCCGGCAACGGCCACGTGCGGCGCGATGTCGGCGTGCCGCGCTGGCTGGCCGACGGCACGCGCGCGCGCAGCCGCAGCATCGGCTACCTGGAGGACACCGACGTGCCGCCGCCGGGGGCGTACGACCGGGTCGTCGTGACGGCGCCGCAATCGCGCGAGGACCCGTGCAAGGCGATGCGCGCTCCCCGTTCGCCCTGACCTGTCGAAGGGTCCGATCATCCTGAGCTTGTCGAAGGACCTGAGCCTGCCGAAGGGCCTGCTCGCACGGCACCAGGCTTCGACAAGCTCAGCCCGAACGGAGCTGCTCAGCTCCACGTCTCCTGCACCGCCGCGCGCACCGCCACCGTGGCCGGCGACAGCCGGCTCTCCGGCGGCGACGCGAAGCAGATCCAGGTGTGCGCCCGCCAGTGCTTCCAGATGCGCAGCTCGCCCTGGCGTTCGGCCTGCTCGGCCTGGTCCAGCCGCACGACGCCGACGCCCATGCCGCTGGCCACCATGCTGCGCACCACGCCCTCGGTGCTGGCCGACGCGCCCGCCTGGTACTCGCGGCCGCCGGCGGCGAACAGCGCATCGATGTGGGTGCGCAGCACGCAGCCGTCCGGCGTGCCGATCCACGGCTGCGTCATCAGGTCGGCCAGCGACGGCTCCGGATGGGCCGCCGCAAAGGCCGGCGGCAGCGCCACCACCAGGTCGACCGTCGAGAGCCGCTGCACCTGCACGCCGGGCACCTCT
>NZ_JBFUGN010001481.1:0-1017 GCF_056402895.1 Rhizobacter sp. P3_B12
CCGGCAGCCACGTGCAGTTCTTCGTCGCCACCGGGGCCCGCGCCGCGCCGCCGCCGGGGCCTGCGGCGGACGGCAGCTTCGGCCAGCCGTGGCGCGCGGTCGGGGTCGACGTGTCGGACTTCTTCATCGACCTCGGCGGCACCGGCAGGCAGGAGGCGCTGTGGATCGGTGCGCGCTTCGGCAACGACCTGCATTCGACGCCGGTGCTGTCGCAGGCGCGCGTGGATTTCGACCAGGCGAGCTACCTGCCCGAGCTGCCCGCGATCTACCGGGAGCCGCGGGACGGCAATTTCCTGCTGCGCTACCTGAGCCTGTTCGAGAGCTTCTTCGACGAACTCGAGGCCACCACGGGCCACCTGCCGGCGTTGCTGAATCCGGCATCGGCGCCGGTGGATGCGCTGGCCTGGCTGGCCGGCTTCCTGGCATTGCCGCTGCCCGAGGTGCAGGATGCCGCTGCGCAGCGCGGGTCGATCGCCGGGGCCTTCGCGCGCTACGCACGGCGCGGCACGGTTGCCGGCCTGCGCGACGCGCTGCGCGACGAGGCCGGCGTGCGCGCCGTGATCGACGAGCCGCTGCAGGCGCTGGGCTGGTGGGCCATGCCGGCGCCATCGACGTCGTGCGAGCCCGGGCAGGCCGGCACCTGGACCGACGGCGGCGACTCGATCCTCGGCTTCAACACGGTACTGCCGTCGTCCGAGCCGCAGGGCGCCGTGCTCGGCAGCACCGCCACGCTCGACCGCTCGCAGCTCATCACGCAGGACGAGTTCGGCACCCCGCTGTTCGAGGGCGCGGCCTACCGCTTCCTGGTGCGGCTGTATCCAGGCGACCTGCAGTGCGCGGGCACGCTCGACCAGGTGCGCGCGATCGTCGAGCGCGAGAAACCCGCGCACACGCTCTACGACCTGTGCGTGATCGGCGCGGGCCTGCGCGTGGGCTACCAGGCCAGCCTCGGCATCGACACCTTGCTCGGTGGCGGGCCGGCCGAGCCCGGCCGGCTGGGCGACGCGGCCCTGGTGC
>NZ_JBFUGN010001482.1:0-1017 GCF_056402895.1 Rhizobacter sp. P3_B12
GCATCCAGCAGCCCGACGAAACCCTGCTCGTCGGCCTCGGGCAGCGCCTGCGCGATCGTGCGGCCCGTCAGCTCGCGGTCGGCGCCGACCAGCCGCTGGTAGGCCGGGTTCGCGAGCGTCACCCGATGGGTCGGCCCCTCCAGCACCACGATGAAGCTGGGCGACTGCTCGAACAGCAGCCGCAGCATCRGTTCGGAGATGGCAGGCTGGCCGACAGGGGGTGCATTCATCGGGCCATTCTCTGCCATCGCTCCCGACCGACGCCGATCAGGCCACCGCCAGCCTCCGCCGCGCCGCTTCGTACTCGCCGTGCAGCCGCTCCACCAGCACGCGCGCCGGCACCACCTTGTCGATCGCGCCGATCCCCTGCCCGCAGCCCCAGATGTCCTTCCAGGCCTTGCGTGCATCGCCGCCGAAGTTCATCTTGCTCGGGTCGCTCTCGGGCAGGTTCTCCGGATCGAGCCCGGCCTTCACGATCGAGCCCTTCAGGTAGTTGCCGTGCACGCCGGTGAAGAGGTTGCTGTAGACGATGTCATCGCTGCTGCTGGCGACGATCATCTGCTTGTAGTCGTCGCTCGCGCGCGCCTCGTCGGTGGCGATGAAGGCCGAGCCGATGTAGGCCAGGTCGGCACCCATCGCCCGCGCCGCGAGGATCGCGTCACCGCTCGCGATCGAGCCGCTCAGCGCCAGCGGGCCGTCGAACCAGGTGCGGATCTCCTGCACCAGCGCGAACGGGCTCTTCACGCCCGCATGGCCGCCGGCACYGGCCGCCACCGCGATCAGCCCGTCGGCGCCCTTCTCGATCGCCTTCTTCGCGAAGAAGTTGTTGATGACGTCGTGCAGCACGATGCCGCCCCAGGCGTGCACCGCGTCGTTGACATCGGTGCGCGCGCCGAGCGAGGTGATGATGACCGGCACCTTGTACTTCGCGCACAGCGCCATGTCGTGGTCGAGCCGGTCGTTGCTCTTGTGCACGATCTGGTTGATCGCGAACGGCGCGGCCGGGCGCTCCGGGTG
>NZ_JBFUGN010001483.1:0-1015 GCF_056402895.1 Rhizobacter sp. P3_B12
GCGCCGACCTGGCCGAGACCGCGGCCTGGCTCGACGCCCGCGCCGGCCGCGCCTGGCGCAGCCTGCAGGACACCACCAACGAGCCGCTGCTGTGGGCGACGCGCGGCCGCCGCGACTGGAGCTCGTGGCAGCGCAGCGCCGACTACTACGACGAGTCGCGGCTGATCTGGCTCGAGGCCGACATGCTGATCCGCGAGCGCTCGAACGGCAGGCGCTCGCTGGACGACTTCGCCCGCGCCTTCTTCGGTGCCGAGCCGAAGCGCGTGCAGCCGCTGACCTACACCTTCGACGACGTGGTGCGCGAGCTGACCCGCGTGCAGGCGTACGACTGGGCCGGCTTCCTGCGCCAGCGGCTGGACACGCACGACCGGCCGGCGCCGATGGCCGGCATCGCCGCATCGGGCTGGAAGCTCGGCTGGAGCGACAAGCCGAGCGAGCACTACAGCGCGAAGATGGGGGCGTACAAGGTCACCGACTTCAGCTACTCGCTCGGCTTCGACCTCGGCGAGGCCGCCAAGGTGCGCAACGTGAACTGGGGCAGCCCGGCCTTCGACGCCGGCATGGCACCCGGTGCGACGCTGCTGGCCGTGAACGGCCGGGCCTACACCGAAGACCTGCTGAAGGAGGCGGTGACCGCCGCGAAGAGCGGCGGGCCGATCGAGCTGCTGCTGAAGTCGGGCGACCTGTACCGCAGCGTGCGCATCGAGTGGCGCGGCGGGCTGCGCTACCCGACGCTGCAGCGCATCGACGGCACGCCGGACCGGCTGGCGGCGCTGTTCGCGCCGCTGCGCTGATCAGCCTGCCGGCGCGGCAGGCACCGCGCCGGCATCGCCCGCCAGGTCCGCCGCGACCGCCTGCAGGATCTCGGTCGACAAGGCCTCGTCGTCGACCGCGCGCGCCAGCACCTGCGCGCCGATCATCGCGGCATACGCGACGATCGCGCGCTCGCGGCGCCGCGCCTTGCGCCCGCCGACCAGCGCGCCGATGAAGTCGACCGCGCCGCGCACCCCCGCGG
>NZ_JBFUGN010001484.1:0-1013 GCF_056402895.1 Rhizobacter sp. P3_B12
GCACCGAGGGCTACCGCAAGGCCGAGGTCACCGCCGGCGGCGTCGACACCCGGGAGCTCAGCTCGCAGACGCTGGAAAGCCGCCGCATGCCCGGCCTGCACTTCATCGGCGAGGTGGTCGACGTGACCGGCTGGCTGGGCGGCTACAACTTCCAGTGGGCCTGGGCCAGCGCCGCAGCCTGCGCGGCGGCCGTCGCCGACCGCCTGCAGCCCGTTGAAAGCAGTCACTGACACCCCGCTTGCGCGTCAGGGAACTATGGCTATAATCGCGGTCTTTGCTGGCAAACCCGCGCCGCGATCTCATCAAAATCTTCGTCCATGCCCCAGGCTGGATTCCGGAACCTCCTTCCTGAGAGCCCGGGCGAACGACAGTGAGACACCGAGCGCAAAAACTTCTGGATCTATGACTTCGATTCGCGTCAAAGAAAACGAGCCGTTCGACGTGGCTCTGCGCCGTTTCAAGCGCACCATTGAAAAGCTGGGCCTGCTGACCGACCTGCGCGCCCGTGAGTTCTACGAAAAGCCCACCGCCGAGCGCAAGCGCAAGAAGGCTGCGGCCGTCAAGCGCCACTTCAAGCGCATCCGCAGCATGCAGCTGCCGAAGCGCCTGTACTGAGATTTCAAGTTGATTCGGCGCTGACCTGGCGCTGGAGCACAGCGAAGCCCGCGCCACGCGGGCTTTGTCGTTTTTGATCCTCGCTTTCGACCCTCACCTATTCGAGCACCTGCGATGACCCTGAAAGACCAGATCACCGAAGACATGAAGACCGCGATGCGTGCGAAGGACGCCGCCCGCCTGCTGACGATCCGCGRCCTGCTCGCGGCGCTGAAGCAGAAAGAGGTCGACGAGCGCATCGTGCTCGACGACGCCGCGGTGATCGCGATCGTCGACAAGCTGATCAAGCAGCGCAAGGATTCGATCACACAGTTCGCCGCCGCCAACCGCACCGACCTGGTCGACAAGGAAACCGCCGAGCTGGCCGTGCTCGAAGGCTACCTGCCGCAGCGCCTGTC
>NZ_JBFUGN010001485.1:0-1011 GCF_056402895.1 Rhizobacter sp. P3_B12
AGCGTGCGCAGGCCCTGCGCCACCGCCGCGGCGTCTTCCGGCGCCACCGTCACGCCGCAGCCGGCCTCCGCCACCGGGTCGTTGCCAGCGTCCACCGAATGCAGCACCGCGCAGCCGGCCATCATGTAGTCCATCAGCTTGTTCGGCGCGATGCCGAAGCGGTAGATCGGCGTGCGCTGCCAGCCGATCCAGGCGATGTCGACCTCGCGCAGCAGCGCCGGGATCTGGGCCTTCGGCACCGGCGGGAACAGCGCGACGTGGCGCAGCGATTCGTCGACGACGCGCTGTGCGAGGCGCGGCTTCTCCATGCCGTCGCCGACCAGCACGAACGAGACCGGCTCGTCGCGCATCAGTGCCGCCGCATCGAGCAGCACGTCGAGCGCGTTCGGCAGCCCGTGCGAGCCCGCATAGCCGACGACGGTGCGGCCCTGCACCTTCTGCGCGGCGATGTGGGCAGCGATGGCGGCATCGAGCGGCGCCGGTTCGCCAGCCCAGTCGTCCGGCGAGATGCCGTTCGGCACGATGTGCAGCTTGCGCAGGTCCAGCCCGTGCGCGCCCATGTGGCCGGCCACCTTCGGCAGCATCGACACCACGACATCGGCATCGCGGTACGCATCGTCCTCGGCCTTCTGGCACAGCAGCGCGAACGGATGCCGCGGCGACATGCCCGACAGCTCGATCGGCGACAGCGGCCACAGGTCATGCACCTCGAACACCAGCGTCGCCTTCGCGCGCCGCGCAATGCGCCGCGCGACCCACATGTCCATCGGGTAGGTGCTGGAGGCGATCACGACGTCGGGTTGGAAGCGCTCGACCAGCGCCGGCGTCTCGCGCCACAGCCGCACCAGAAAGGCTGCGATGTTGCGCACCCGGCCGATGCCGTTGCCCTGGTAGCGCGGCGACGGCAGCCAGCGGTAGGCGATGCCGGCTATCGCCTCGTCCAGCGGTGCTGCATCGACCTCCGGCTGCCGGCTGCGCACATGCGACTGCGACGCCGCGACGATCTGCACC
>NZ_JBFUGN010001486.1:0-1010 GCF_056402895.1 Rhizobacter sp. P3_B12
GATCGCGGCCTCCGAAGGCCGCAAGCAGGAGCAGATCAACATCGCCACCGGCGAGCGCGAGGCCTCGATCGCCCGCTCCGAAGGTGCGCGGCAGGCCGAGATCAACAAGGCGCAGGGCGAGGCGTCGGCGATCACCGCGGTGGCCGACGCCACGGCCGGCGCCATCCGCAAGATCGCCGAGGCGATCCGCGAGCCGGGCGGCGAGCAGGCCGTGCAGCTGAAGGTGGCCGAGAAGGCGGTCGATGCGTACGCGCACCTGGCGCAGAAGAACAACACGATGATCGTGCCGGGCAACATGAGCGAGGTGGCCGGCCTGATCGGCACCGCGATGGCGCTGATGAAGGCGAAGGCACCAGGCCAGCCCTGAGCGAAATTCCCGCGGGACCGGTCCGAAGCCCCCTCGGAGGTAGGCTAAACTCGCCGGCTCCGGAGAGATGGATGAGCGGTTTAAGTCGCACGCCTGGAAAGCGTGTGGGGGTTAATAGCCCCCCGCGGGTTCGAATCCCGCTCTCTCCGCCAGATGCATGGGCAACCAGCGCACGGTCACTCGCAGGCCGCGGCCCTCGGGGCCTTCGATCCCGTCTGCCAACTCGACCGTCGCACCATGGCGATCGGCCACCGACTTGACGATGGCCAAGCCCAGCCCACTGCCCGGCTGCGCCTGGTCGGGCACACGGAAGAAGCGGTCGAACACGCGCTCGCGCCAGTCTGCCGCGATGCCCGGACCGGCATCCTCGACCACCAGCGATGCATCGCCCCCCACCCGCACCGACACCGTCGACCCGGCCGGCGAGTACTTGATCGCGTTCTCGACCAGGTTGTCGACCAGCGACGTCAGCCCCTCGCGCTCGGCCTCGATCTCGCAGCGCTCGGCGCACGCCAGCTCCAGCTCGACGCCACGCTGCGTCGCCAGCCCCGACAGCGCCGCCAACCGGTCCTGCACCAGCTCGTCGAGCGACAGCCGCGCGGCCTGGGTGCGCCCGCTGTCGCTGCGCATCAGCCCCAGCAGC
>NZ_JBFUGN010001487.1:0-1003 GCF_056402895.1 Rhizobacter sp. P3_B12
GGCCGGCTACGTGCGGCACGGCTCGCGCGGCGATCTGCGGGTGGTGCGCGACAACCACGACAGCGCGCGCATCTGGCTGCGCTACACGCTGGTGTCCGACGGTCGGACGCTGCGCTCCGGCGACGCCGCACTGAGCGACCTGGCCTCGCGGAGATCCGCCGGGCTGGACACCGCCCGGGGCCCGCTCGGCCGCGAAAAGACCCTGCTGGYGGACTGGTTCACGAAGGAATTCGGCGCGGCCCGCGCGGCAGCGAACTGAGCCTCACAGCCGCGGCTGGGTGGTCGGCCAGTCGTCGTGGCGGTCGGACTGGCTGTCGCCCGCCACCAGCGTGTTGCCCATGCCGAGCAGTTCGCGCGCCTGCTGAAGGCTGATCAATTCGTCGCGCGACATGCGCGCATGGCTGTTGTGGCGCTCGATCTCCCAGACCAGCTCGATCAGGTCGCGCTGGGTCTGCGCCGAACGCACCTTGCCGTGGGTCAGCGCGGCGAACAACGGCGCGTCGATGCGCAAGGTGTCGAGCAGCAGCTCGCGCACCTGGGCGATCAGTTGCTGTTCGGACGTCGGCTTCTCGATCTTCGGCGTCACCGGCGGCAAGTCTGCGACAGGCTTGGCACGCCCGCGGCCCAACGCCTTGTTCAGCACGGCCGTCATGCCGCCGGCCGCCGCGCGGGCGCCTGATTTCTTCGACGGCTTCGTTGCCACGGCCACCGGCGCGGCCCAGACGGTCTCACGGGGCTCCTCGACAAGCGGAATGGTGTCGGACCACGGCACGGCCGTCTCCACCAGTTGCACCGGCGGTGCGGGTTCCGGCTCGACCCGGCGCGCCCGTGGCACGGAGGGCTCCAGCGCGATCGGCGCGTCGACCGCCGCGTGCATCGATGGTGGCGCCACCGCTTGCGGCGGAATCATCGACGTGGACGACAGGCGGGCCGCGTCGATCGGTGCCGCGCCGGCGTGCTCGTCGATCGAGAGCGGCGTGATGGCGGGGCTGACCGGTTCAGG
>NZ_JBFUGN010001488.1:0-1003 GCF_056402895.1 Rhizobacter sp. P3_B12
AGGTGGTGCTCGGCGAACCACAGCTGGGCGACGATCTCGCCGGTGGTGAGGTTGCGGCTGAAGCCCTGGTGGCCGGTCGAGCAGAAGCGGCAGCCGACCGCGCAGCCGGCCTGCGACGACACGCACAGCGTGCCGCGGTCGTCTTCGGGGATGAACACCGTCTCGACGGCATTGCCGCCGCCGACGTCGAACAGCCACTTGATGGTGCCGTCGGTCGAGGCCTGCTCGCTGACGACGGCGAGCGGCGTGACGCAGGCGACGCCCGCCAGCTTGTCGCGCAGCGACTTGGCGAGGTCGGACATCGCGTTGAAATCCGACGCGCCCTTCTGGTGGATCCAGCGGAACAGCTGGGTCGCGCGAAAGCGCTTCTCGCCGAGCCGCTCGCAGTAGGCAGCGAGCCCGTCGAGGTCGAACTCGAGGAGGTTGGTGAGACTCATGCCAGCCTCCATCGAGAGGGAACGCTGCCCGCTCAGCGCGAGTAGACGTTCATGCCAGGGAAGAAGAACGAGATCTCGACGGCCGCCRTTTCCGGGGCGTCGGAGCCGTGCACCGCATTGGCGTCGATGCTGTCGGCGAAGTCGGCGCGGATCGTGCCCTTCTCGGCCTTCTTCGGATCGGTGGCGCCCATCAGATCGCGATTCTTCGCGATGGCGCCTTCACCTTCCAGCGCCTGGATCATCACCGGGCCGGAGATCATGAAATCGACCAGGTCCTTGAAGAACGGGCGTGCCTTGTGCACCGCGTAGAACGCTTCGGCTTCACCGCGCGACAKGTGGGCCATCCGCGCGGCCRCGACCTTCAGGCCTGCGCCTTCGAAGCGGGCGTAGATCTGGCCGATCACATTCTTCGCGACGGCGTCGGGTTTGATGATGGAAAGAGTACGTTCGATCGCCATGATTTTTTCTCCTGAATCAAGCACTTGGCAAAGCTTCGGATTGTATCGCTTGAAGGGGGCTCAACTGCCGCCGCGGCGACCACCGCCGCCACCGCCACCGCCATATCC
>NZ_JBFUGN010001489.1:0-1002 GCF_056402895.1 Rhizobacter sp. P3_B12
GCGCTGGTGCGGGCCTGCGACGTGCACGACGTGCCCTGCGCCACCAACCTGTCGACGGCACGCCTGGTGCTGGCCCGCTTGTCGGAAGGGCGCTGACCCCGCCGGGCATGTCGATTGCCCCATTCCAGACGGGCCCATGCCCGCAGGAGTGTTTCGATGAACCAGCTCTCAGAGCGCCCCGACGCCCGACGCCGCCGTGTCGAAGGCCCGTCGCGCGATCCGCGTGATCACGCGGGCCTGGAGCGGCCGGCCGCCCACCCGAAGGGTGCGCGGACCGAACCCCCTCGTGTGCCGGCAAACCGTGCCGGCTGAATTTGCCGCTCAGGCCCTCACGAGCCTGACACGCGTGATCTCCGACGGCGCCCCCAGCCGCTTCGGCGGACCCCAGTAGCCCGTCCCCCGGCTCACATAGACCCACAGCGAGCCCAGCCGGTGCAGCCCGGCCACGAACGGCTGCTGCAGCGGCACGAACAGATTCCACGGCAGGAACTGCCCGCCGTGCGTGTGGCCTGACAGCTGCAGGTCGAAGCCCGCCTCGGCCGCCGCCGCCGCGCTGCGCGGCTGGTGCGCCAGCAGCACCTTCGCATGCGCTTCATCCGACGCGCCGCGCATCGCCCGCGCCGGATCGCTGCGCTGCCCTTCGTCGAAATGGTGCGCGCCGAAATCGGTCACGCCCGCCAGCAGCAGCCGCCCCGCGCCGTGCTTCAGCAGCAGGTGCTCGTTCATCAGCACCGTGATGCCGAGCCGCCGCAGTTCGGCCACCCAGGCCGGCGCGCCGGAGTAGTACTCGTGATTGCCGGTGACCGCGAACACGCCGTGCCGCGCCTGCAGCCGCCCGAGCGGCGCAGTGTGCTCGGAGAGCTCCGGCACCCGCCCGTCGACCAGGTCGCCGGTCAGCGCCATCACGTCGGCGTCCAGCGCATTGGCGGCATCGACCACGCGGTCGACGAAACCCTTGCGGATCGTCGCGCCGACGTGCAGGTCGCTGATCTGCACCAGCGT
>NZ_JBFUGN010001490.1:0-997 GCF_056402895.1 Rhizobacter sp. P3_B12
GGGTGAACCGATGGACGGCACCGTGGCGGAACCGCGGCTGGGCAGGTGCTCGACCTACGGCAACTTCGACCCGCTGCCGCCGGATTTTGCGAGCCTGGCGGACCTGACGCACGTGGAAGCCTGCCTGGGCCTGGGTGCGCACACGCATTACTTCGATGCGGGGGAGCGCCTGGTGGCGGCGCTCGCGCATCACCTGGTTGCCGGGGCTGCGCCTGGCGCTGCGGCGGCTGTGGGCCATGGTGTGGACGTGCAGGGTGCTGTGCCGATGGATCGTGCTGGTGCGACGTGATGGCGCTAGCCTCGTCCAGTGCCGCTCGCGTCACATCGTCTACAGCCATTCGATCGGCCGCGGCCTGGAACTGCAGAATCAGCCCCTGCGTGCTTTGCAGCAGCGTGTCATGAAGCTCCCGCGCGAAGGAGTCGAGCCAGAGTCAGGCGCTGTGGTCGCCCAGCATCTCGCGCAATAGCGCGCGTCGGCGTTCCAGGTCGTCGATCTGCGCCTCGATGAGGGCCAGCCGCTCGCGTTGCGCCGACAAGGTCTGCTTGCAGGGCGTGGCGCCTTCGATCAGCAACATGCAGCCGGGGAAGGTCCGGATCTCGTCAAGACTCAGACCGGTGGCCAGGAGACGTTGGATCTGGCGCACCTGCGCGGCTGCGCCGGACTCGAACTTCCGGTAGCCGTTTTCTGCGCGCGAAGAATTCAACAGCTTCAGGGTGTCGTAATGCCGAATCGCACGCGCGCTGATGCCGGTGAGGCGGGACAGTGCGCCGATGGTGAGTAATCCAACAGGCTTCATGGGGATTTGAGAATGACGGCTTGACCCTGACACGGATGTGAGGCTCGACAGTCAGCGCCCCTTTGTCTCATCAGGAGCAACTCCATGACCTTCTTGCCGTTCGGCATGCTATCTCGCGCGCTCGTGGCCTGCCTGCTTGCCCTCGCAGCGGCCACGATCAACCTCGCGTGGGCCGAGACCACCTCCAAGCACTACACGGC
>NZ_JBFUGN010001491.1:0-996 GCF_056402895.1 Rhizobacter sp. P3_B12
GTAGAAGCCCGAGCCGAGCTCCTCCATGTTCTGGATCGCCTCCAGCCGCATCGCCGCCTGCTTGGTCAGCCCCTCGACCTCGGGCACCAGCAGGTAGGCGTAGGCCTGGTGGTGCGAGCGGCCGACGCGCCCGCGCAGCTGGTGCAGCTGCGCCAGGCCGAACTTGTCGGCGCGGCTGATCACGATGGTGTTGGCGCTCGGCACGTCGATGCCGGTCTCGATGATGGTGGAGCACAGCAGCACGTTGTGGCGCTGCGCGACGAAATCGCGCATCACGTGCTCCAGCTGCCGCTCGGCCATCTGGCCGTGCGCGACCGCGATGCGCGCCTCGGGCAGCAGCTCCTGCAGCTTCTCGCGCCGGTTCTCGATCGTCTCGACCTCGTTGTGCAGGAAGTACACCTGCCCGCCGCGCTTCAGCTCGCGCAGGATCGCCTCGCGGATGGTGCCGGTGCTCTCGTTGCGCACGAAGGTCTTGATCGCCAGGCGGCGCTGCGGGGCGGTCGCGATCACGCTCAGGTCGCGCAGGCCTTCGAGCGCCATGCCCAGGGTCCGCGGGATCGGCGTCGCGGTCAACGTCAGCACGTCGACCTCGGCGCGCATCGCCTTGATCGCCTCCTTGTGGCGCACGCCGAAGCGGTGCTCCTCGTCGATCACCAGCAGCCCGAGGCGCTTGAACTTGACGCTCTGGCTGATCAGCTTGTGGGTGCCGATCACGATGTCGACCGTGCCGTCCTCGATGCCTTCGAGCGCCGCCTTCACTTCCTTCGGCGAGCGGAAGCGCGACAGCTCGGCCACCTTCACCGGCCACTTGCCGAAGCGGTCGGAGATGTTCTGGAAATGCTGCTCGGCCAGCAGCGTTGTCGGCGCGAGGATGGCCACCTGCTTGCCGCCGGTGACCGCGACGAAGGCCGCGCGCAGCGCGACCTCGGTCTTGCCGAAGCCGACGTCGCCGCACACGAGGCGATCCATCGGCTTCGGGCTCACCATGTCCTGGAT
>NZ_JBFUGN010001492.1:0-993 GCF_056402895.1 Rhizobacter sp. P3_B12
CTTCGAGAAGTTCACCCGCGGCCAGGCCGAATCGGCGACGCCGGGCGTCGGCCTGGGGCTCGCGATCTGCCGCGCCATCGTCGAGGCGCACCGCGGGCGCATCCGCGTCGAGCCCGCGTCCGCGCAGCGGCCGGGGCCGGGCGCGACCTTCACCTTCAGCCTGCCGCTCGGTGCGCCGCCGGCACTCGACCAGGAGACCTGATGTCCACCCCGCTGCCAACCGCCCTGGTGCTCGAGGACGAGCGCGAGATCCGCCAGTTCGTCCGCCTCTCGCTGGAGGGCGAGGGCTGGCAGGTGTTCGAGGCCGGCACCGTGAAGCAGGGCCTGATCGAAGCCGGCACGCGGCGGCCCGACCTGGTGATCGCCGACCTCGGCCTGCCCGACGGCGACGGCATCGACTTCATCCGCCAGCTGCGCACCTGGTCGGGTGTGCCGGTCATCGTGCTGTCGGCACGCACGCAGGAGAGCGAGAAGGTGGCAGCGCTCGATGCCGGGGCCGACGACTTCATCACCAAGCCGTTCGGCACGGCCGAGCTGCTGGCGCGCACGCGCGCCAACCTGCGCCGCATGCGGGCCGGGCGGGCACCGGCCGACGCGGTGKTCCGCTTCGGCGATGTCGAGGTCGACCAGGCGGCGCGCCTGGTGCGCCGGCGCGGCGCCGAGGTGCACCTGACGCCGATCGAGTACCGCCTGCTCGGCGTGCTGATCGGCAACGCCGGYCGGGTGCTGACGCACCCCTACCTGCTGCGCGAGGTGTGGGGGCCGGGGCATGCGCAGAGCACGCACTACCTGCGCGTCTACATGGGCAACCTGCGGCAGAAGCTCGAGGACGACTCGGCGCAGCCGCGCCACATCCTCACCGAGACGGGGGTCGGCTACCGCCTGCTGGTGGAGTGAACCGGTGGGCCGACCTGCGTGCACTGACCCGCGTCCGCAGGGAGCGTCACGACGAAGCGGCTGCCGCAGCCGAGCCCGTCGCTGTGGGCTTCGACC
>NZ_JBFUGN010001493.1:0-993 GCF_056402895.1 Rhizobacter sp. P3_B12
GCGGGGCCTGCGGGGCCGGCAGGGCCGGCAGGGCCGGCGATATGGCCGGCGCAAAGCCCATGTTCAAGCGCTCGGCGATGCGCGGCGCCAGCGCCAGTGCGCGCTGCGCCTCGTGCACTGCCTCGGGCATCGCCCAGCGCAGGTAGCGCAGCCGGGCCAGCGCCTCGTGCCAGGTGGCCTGGTCCGGTTGCAGCGCCAGCGCGGCGGCATAGCGGCGCTCGGCCTCGTCGAAGCGCTCCAGCTGCACGCACAGCCCGCCGAGCATCGCCAGGCCCTGCGCATCGTCGGGCCGCAGCTCGCAGGCGCGCTGCATCTCGGCGAGCGCTTCGGGCGCCTGGCCGAGTTGCAGCAGCGCGGTCGCGAGGTTCATCCGGTAGTCGGCGGCATCGGGTCGGCGGGCGATCGCGCGCCGCACGAAGGCGATGCCGAGCGCCGGCTGGCGCAGGCCCAGGTAGGCCACGCCGAGCAGGTGCAGGGCCTCGGGGTTCTCGGGCTGGGCGGACAGCGCGGCCTGGTACAGCGAGAAGGCCTCGCTCAGTCGGCCCTGGGCGTGCAGCGCCCGGCCCTGCGCCAGCGCAGCATCGGCGTCGACCGGACGCGCGGCGGCCGGCGCTGCCCTGACAGGCCGGTGGGAAGTCTTGTTGTTCATGGAATCGAAGTCGGAGCCGATGCAGCGAGGCATCGCAGGGCGACATCAGACACGCGCGCCGGAACGTACGCTGGCGCAGGGTCTTTCACACGCCGACATCCCCCGACATGAAGCATGTCCAGAGGGCGATGCGTGGTCTATATTGCAACGCCCAGGCCCCGAACAAGCACAAGATGAACAAGCGCGAGATGCTGCACGCCGTGGCCGCGGGGCTGGGAGCGATGGTGTGGCCGGCGCAGGCAGGCGCGACCACCGAGGTTGACGGCGTGGTCCGTCACTACGCGGTGCTCGTCCATGCCTCCTACAGCGACAGCCTGGCCGCCGCCCTCGCGATGCAGCAGGCC
>NZ_JBFUGN010001494.1:0-992 GCF_056402895.1 Rhizobacter sp. P3_B12
ACTTCACGGCGCTGGCGATGGCGATTCCCGGCGTCGGCCCGCACGGCCGGCTGAAGGTGGGCGGCGGCGCGCCGCAGGCCAACGGCGTGATCGGGCTGCTCGGGCCGGGCACCGGGCTCGGCGTGTCGGGGTTGATCCCGTCCGGCGACCGCTGGACCACGCTCGCCACCGAGGGCGGCCACGTCAACTTCGCGCCCAGCGACGAGCGCGAGATGCGCGTGCTGCAGCACGCCTGGAAGAGCATGTCGCGGGTGTCGGCCGAGCGGCTGATCTCGGGGCCGGGCATCGAGCTGATCCACCAGGCCCTGCACCCGGCGCCGGGCGGCGGGCGCGAGCTGACGACCGCCGAGATCGTGCAGCGCGCGCTGCAGCACGACGCCGCCTGCCTGGAGACGCTGGAGGTGTTCAGCGGGATGCTGGGCTCGATGGCCTCGGACGTGGCGCTGACGCTCGGCGCCACCGGCGGCATGTACGTCGGCGGCGGCATCGTGCCGCGGCTCGGGCCGCTCTTCGCGCAGGCCGTCTTCCGCGAGCGCTTCGAGGCCAAGGGCCGCATGAGCGACTACGTGGCGCGCATCCCGACCTACCTGCTGACGGCCGAGAACCTGGCGTTCCAGGGCGTCTCGACGCTGCTGTCCGACCACGTGCCCGACGCCGACGGCAGCCACCCGCTGCTCGAACGCGTGCGCGCCTCGGTGACGACGCTGTCGCCGGCCGAGCGGCGTGTCGCGAACTTCGTGCTCGACAACCCACGCACCGCGCTGAACGACCCGATCGCGCTGATCGCACAAGGCGCCGAGGTGAGCCAGCCGACGGTGATCCGCTTCTGCCGCTCGCTCGGTTTCCAGGGGCTGGCGGATTTCAAGCTGAAGCTCGGCTCGGGGCTGACCGGGACGCTGCCGGTGCAGCGCACGCAGGTGCGCCGCCAGGACGGCACCGCCGACCTGTGCGCCAAGGTGCTGGACAACACGATCTCGGCCATCGTGCAGTTC
>NZ_JBFUGN010001495.1:0-991 GCF_056402895.1 Rhizobacter sp. P3_B12
GCTCCCAGTAGAGCGAGTGCAGGTTGCCGGCGGGCATGAACCCTGTTTCCAGCGGTTCGATGGGTGGGTAGTGGGTGCGCAGGGTCATGCGCGCTGACTTTAGGCGAAAACGTCAGCGGCAGCGGCAGGTGCAACACGGCCGCCATGAGTGGAACCGGTCGCCACAGCGGCAGGGTTTGAGGGGCGGTGCGCCGCAATCGGGGCCGCAGTGCGGCAGCGCCAGCAGGTGATCGGCCCACTCGCCGCGCTCGGTGCGTGCGCGCAGGTGCGGCAGCTGGCCGGGCTCGCGCACGACATCGAGGTAGACCCACTGCCGGCGCAGGCGATCGACCACGTAGTAGCGCTCGATGTCGCGGTCCATGCAGCGGATGGCCTGGGCGATGTCGATGCGCCATTTGAGCTGGCTGTGGCCGATGTGGGTGATGAGGTCGTGGTGCGGGGGGCGCGTGGACAGGGTGATGCAGTTGATCTCGTAGCCCTTCATGCCAGGTTTCCCTTCCTCTGCTGCCGATGTGGTCCTGAATGAAGCCCTTGAAGCTCAAAAAATAATCCAAAGACTTCGTTTGGTATCCCAAAGTTAACACTTCGAAACCCAAAGAAGGTGGAGGACTTGTGCAGATGCCGCAATCCTTCCCGGATGAAAAAGAGTCCAGGCAAGAAGCTCGCGGCCCGCGATGTGTTCGCCCGCAACCTGCGCCGGGTGCGGCGCGCGCGGGAGATGTCGCAGGAAGCGCTGGGCCTGGAAGCGGAGATCACGCGCCCCTACATCAGCAGCGTAGAGCTTGGGCGGCGCAACATCTCGATCGACAACATGGGGCGCCTGGCCGACGCGTTGCGCGTGCCGCTGCGCGACCTGGTCGACCCGGACAAGTTCACCGACCTCGACGAGGCCTGAGGGACATCGCGCGAGCGGTGTAAGAAGCCGCGCACCGGGCGCGACGCACACGGATCCTCACTCCTCAGGGAATCCGCATGTTCACTCGTCGCCAGT
>NZ_JBFUGN010001496.1:0-989 GCF_056402895.1 Rhizobacter sp. P3_B12
CCGCAGCGCATTGCGCGAGCTGCTGCGCGCGCAGCCGCAGGTCGACGCGGTGTTCTGCAGCTCCGACCTGCTGGCGCTCGGCGTGCTGACCGAGGCACGCGCCAGCGGCATCGACGTGCCGGCGCAACTGGCCGTGGTCGGCTTCGGCGACCTGAACTTCGCGGCCGACCTCGAACCGGCGCTGAGCAGCGTGCGCGTCGACCCGCGGCAGATCGGCGACCTCGCGGCGCAATGCATCGTCACGCGCGCCGGCGGCGAGGCGCTGCCCTCGCGCGTGATCGACGTCGGCTTCTCGCTGGTCGAACGGGCCAGCAGTTGATCGGGTAAACCCGTATGCCACGGGCGGTCGCCAGCGCGTATTGTTAACGTTAACAATCTAGGAAGCGACCCCTGAACGAATCTCTGCAGACTGACTGATCCATGAGCACACCCACCATCACCGCGCTGCGCGCGATCCCCGTCGCCGGCCGCGACGACATGCTGCTGAACCTGAGCGGCGCGCATGGCCCGTTCTTCACCCGCAACCTGCTGATCCTGACCGACAGCGACGGCCGCACCGGCGTCGGCGAGGTGCCGGGCGGCGAGAAGATCCGCCAGACGCTCGAAGACGCGGCGCCGCTCGTCGTCGGCCAGCCGATCGGCAACCACCAGCAGGTGCTGCAGCGCGT
Organism: Rhizobacter sp. P3_B12; assembly: GCF_056402895.1. NCBI lineage: Bacteria > Pseudomonadati > Pseudomonadota > Betaproteobacteria > Burkholderiales > Sphaerotilaceae > Rhizobacter > Rhizobacter sp. P3_B12. Next base: position 669 of record NZ_JBFUGN010001496.1, read on the forward strand.
GCAGCAGGGCTTTGCCGACCGCGACAGCGGCGGCCGCGGGCTGCAGACCTTCGACCTGCGCACCACCATCCATGCGGTCACGGCGATCGAGTCGGCCTTCCTCGACCTGCTCGGCCAGCACCTGGGCGTGCCGGTGGCGGCGCTGCTCGGCGAAGGCCAGCAGCGCGATGCGGTCGAGATGCTCGGCTACCTGTTCTTCGTCGGCGATCGCGCGCGCACCGACCTGCCGTATGGGCAAGAACCGGACGCCGCCGACGACTGGTTCCGCCTGCGCCACGAGAAGGCGCTGGATGCCGATGCGATCGTGCGCCTGGCCGAGGC
>NZ_JBFUGN010001497.1:0-988 GCF_056402895.1 Rhizobacter sp. P3_B12
CAGCGTGACGCCGCCATAACCCTGGCGCGAGAAGCTGCGCACGGATTCGAAGTGATCCAGCTCCTGCAGCCGGCGCTCGATGCGGTTGAGCACCTGGTCCTGCACGTCCTGCGCGGTGGCGCCGGGCCACACGACGATGGCCGTCATCTGCGGCACGTCGAAGTTGGGGTCCTCCAGGCGGCCCAGCCGGTTGAAGGACAGGACGCCGACGATGAGCGTCGCGATGATCAGGAACAGCACCATCGGCTGGTGCGTGACGGCCCATTCCGAGAGATTGAAGCGCTTCATGACTGCCCTTGCGAGCCGCTGCTGGCGACGGGGGCGGGCCCGGCTTCGGGCGAACGTTCGACGGCCCGCACCTTGATGCCGGCATCGAGCTTCTGGGCACCGACGCTGACCACGCGGCTGCCGGTGGCCAGGCCGGTGACGCGCACCGATGCGTCGTCCATGCCGACCACCTGCACGGGCTGGAACGCCAGGCCCGAGCCCTGGGCATCCAGCACCCAGACGCCCGCAGAGCCGCTGGCCTTCACCAGCGCAGTGACCGGCAGGGCGACCGTCGCCGCACCCGCGGTCGGGTCGGACAGGTTCAGCTGCATGGTGCTGCCCAATGGCAGCGCCGCCACCTGCGCGCGCGATTCGGGGGTCGCGGCATAGCGCACGCGGAAGGTGCGGCCCTGCGCGCTGGCCAGTGGCGAGAGTTCGCGCAGCACCAGCCGCAGCGGCGCCTTGGCGTCTTGCGCCGCGCCCTGCCAGGGCGTGGCCACGGCGGCGAGGGTCCGCGCCCGGCCCACCCATTCCTCCGGCAGGTCGGCGACGATCTCGCGCTCCCCGTCACGGGCCAGCGACAGCACGGGCTGGCCCTCGGCGACCACCTGGCCGCGCTCGAAGCGCAGCGCCGTCACCACGCCGGCATAGGGCGCCACCAGCGTCGCATAGCCTTCGCGGTTGCGCGCCAGGTCGAGYTGGCGGCGGGCCTGGTCCAGGC
>NZ_JBFUGN010001498.1:0-986 GCF_056402895.1 Rhizobacter sp. P3_B12
CCGCCTACACCGTGAGCCACGTGGTGGTGGGCCGCAGCGATTACCTGCGCGAACATGCCGAGATGTCGCGCCGATTCGTGCGCGCGCTGCTGAAGGCCGAGCGCTTCAACCGGCTGCATGCGGACGAGTCGCTGGCCATCGTCGCGCGCCGCCTCAAGGTGGAACCCGCCACGCTGCAGCCGGGCTGGAAGTCGCTCGCCTTCCGCGTGAACCTGCTGCAGTCACAACTGGTCACACTGGAAGATGAAGCCGACTGGACCGTCACCGGCGCCGCCGCCGCGTCGGCACCGACGCCCAATTTCCTGCCCCACCTCTACCTCGATGCCTTGCTCGAGGAGCAACCCGACCGCGTCACCGTGGCGCACTAGATGACGCAAACCGAATGAAGATCAGTGCGAAGGGCTGGCTCGCCACGACCACGGGCCTGGGCACGATCGCCCTGCTCGCCGTGATGATCTGGTGGGCCAACGGCGAGGTCGAGACGGCCGACCAGCAGCGCCGGCGCATGTCGGATGTGGCCCGCGTGCTGAACGATCTGCGGCTCGTCACCTTCGAGTACGTGCTGTACCGGAACCAGCGCGCCTACGAACAGGAGCGCCAGGTGGCCGAGCGGCTCGAGCACGCACTGGCAGAGCCGATCTTCGCCGAGCCGGAGCCCCTGGAAATCCTCGCCGACCTGCGCCGGCGCAGCACCGAGACGCGCCAGCTGTTCGAGGAGCTGCAGGCCAACAGCAACCAGCGTACCGTCGACGAGAACACGCAGAGGCTCTATGAGGAGCTGATCTCGCGCAAGCTGCTGGTGCTGCACCAGGAGAGCCTGGTCGATACCTTTCGCCTGCTGGATTTCTCCAATGCGCGCATCGCGTGGGCGCAGCACCGGGTGGTCATCGTGATCGTGGTGGGGCTGGCGCTGATCGCGCTCGCCACGATCGCGGCCGGCTGGCTGATCCACCGCGGCGTGCTGGTGCCGATCCAGCGCCTGCAGC
>NZ_JBFUGN010001499.1:0-985 GCF_056402895.1 Rhizobacter sp. P3_B12
CCTCAGAGTGATGACGACCCCTCGCCCGGTGGGTACACCGGACGGTCCCCCGAGGGGACACGGGCCGGCTTGGGGCGGCCCGGCGCTCGGCCCGTCCGCGCTCAAACCGCCGCTGGTCTGAGTGCCCGCGGCGCCGCGGCCGCGAGGATCCCCGCGAACAGCGATACCGTCGCGAGGCCGAGCGTCAGCGACGCGTGCTCCGCGATGATCCCGATCAGCGGCGGGCCGGCCATCATCCCCAAGTAGCCGACCGACGCGACCACCGCGATGCCGTGCGCCGGGTTCGCATCCACCTTCGCCGCGGCGCTGAACAGCACCGGCACCACGTTCGCGAAGCCCAGGCCCACCAGCGCGAAGCCCACCAGCGCCACCATCGGGTGGCCAACCAGCAGCACCGCCGCCATCGAGGCCGCGGCCAGCGCCGCGCTGCCGCTCATCAGCACGGCCGGCGAGACCCGCTCGCGCACCCAGTCGCCGGCGAAGCGCGCCGCCGCCATCGCGGCGCTGAAGCTCGCATAGGCCAGCGCCGCGAAGCTCGCCTCGCTGGCGAGCTCCTGCTTCATGTACAGCACGCTCCAGTCGTACATTGCGCCCTCGGCGATCAGGCCCAGCGCCCCCAGCACGCCCAGCAGCGCCAGCAGCCCACGCGGCAGCTCGAAGCCGCCCTTGTCGTCCGACCCGGCGATCGTGCGCAGCATCACCGCCCCGGCCCCGCCGATCGCCGCCGCACCGAGCACCGCCATCGCCACCAGGTGCGTCGCGCCGCCGACCTCGTGCGACAGCAGCAGGCTGCCCAGCCCCGCGCCGACCATGCCGCCGAGGCTGAACATGCCGTGGAAGCCGCTCATCAGGCTGCGCCCGGCCAGCTGCTCCAGCTCGCCGGCGGCCGCGTTGATCGACACATCGAACAGGCTGGTGCCGACACCGAACACCACCATCACCGCCACCAGCCCTGCGTAGGCGTGCGACGACAGCAGCAGCGCCA
>NZ_JBFUGN010001500.1:0-981 GCF_056402895.1 Rhizobacter sp. P3_B12
GCGCCAGCACGCGGCCCTCGCCGTGCAGGCGCTTGAACTCGATGATCTCGCGGTTGACCCACGGCGAGCGCGCCGCATCCGGCGAGCAGACGACGATCAGCCAGCGGCTGGCCGCGAGCGCCTCCTGCACGCTCGCCTTCAGGTCGGCACCGGCGTTCAGCTCGTCGCGGTCGCGGAACAGCGGCGACAGGCGCGCCGGCACCGGCCCGTGCGGCGTCGCGCGGCCGACCAGCCGGCGCGGCACGCGGTACGTCTCCAGTTGCCGCTGCAGCCCGCGCGCCACGGCCTTGTCGTGGTGGCTGTAGCTGATGAACGCCCAGTACCGGGGCGAAGGATCTGTCGTCGAGCGGGCCGGCGTGTCCACGGCGCTCATCGCCGCGCGTCCCTCAGGTGCGCCAGCATCGCATCGAGGCCGCGCCGGTCGCAGCGCTGCTCCACCGGGCCGCCGGCACGCGGCCACAGCAGCCGCGGGCGCTGGCGCGGCCGGGTCGACAGGTGCAGCACCGGGATGCGGCGGCGGAAGGCTTCGTCGACCACGTCAGCCGTGCCGCCGGTGCCGCGCGACGGTGCGCCGTCCCACAGCGCGAGYAGCACGTCGGCCTGGTCCAGCAGCGCATGGCCGGCGCGCAGGTAGCTGCGCCCGGCAACGCCCAGCGGCCCACGCAGCTCGGTGATGCGCGCCGCATCGCCCAGCAGCGCGCGGTACTCGCGGCGCGACGCGCTGTTGCGGAAGCCGCTCGCGTACTCGTCGCGCGGGCGCGGCAGCACCGCGTGCAGCGTGTAGCCCACCCGCAGGCCGAGCCGCGCGAGGTGGCGGTCGCTGCCCTCGGCCAGGTTGGACAGCAGCACCGGCTCGATGCAGCGCGATGCGCTCGCCAGGTGGGCAAGCAGCGGCTCGATCTGCGGCGTGATCAGGTCCAGCTGGTGTTGTGAAATGCGATTCAATCGATGCCCCGTGACACCGACGTGCAGGCCCCTCGC
>NZ_JBFUGN010001501.1:0-979 GCF_056402895.1 Rhizobacter sp. P3_B12
GGTGATGTCGCGCACGCTGTCGGGCAGGCCAGCCATCTCGGCGATGCCGCCGGCGTTGTCGGTGATCGGCCCGTAGGCGTCGAGCGCGACGATGATGCCGGCCATGCTGAGCATCGAGGTCGCGGCGATCGCGATGCCGTACAGCCCCGCCAGCCCATACGACGCCAGGATCGCGATGCACACGAAGATCACCGGCCAGGCGGTCGAGCGCATCGACACGCCCAGCCCCGCGATGATGTTGGTGCCGTGGCCGGTGGTCGAGGCCTGCGCGACGTGCTGCACCGGCTTGTAGTCGGTGCCGGTGTAGTACTCGGTGATCCACACCATCGCGGCGGTCAGCGCGAGGCCGACGACGCAGGCGCCGAACAGCCGCATCTGCGTGCCCGCGCCGAGCGCGTCGTCGGGCATCGCGTACTTCGTGATGAAGAAGAAGCCGACCAGCGAGATCACGCCGGCGACGATCAGGCCCTTGTACAGCGCCGGCATGACGTTCTTCATGCCGGGTGTCGCCTTCACGACGCTGCAGCCGATGATCGACGCGAGGATCGAGAAGCCGCCCAGCACCAGCGGGTAGATCACCGCCTGCATCGGCGCCTGCGTGACCATCAGCGCGCCGAGCGCCATCGTCGCGATCAGCGTGACGGCGTAGGTCTCGAACAGGTCGGCGGCCATGCCGGCGCAGTCGCCGACGTTGTCGCCCACGTTGTCGGCGATCACCGCCGGGTTGCGGGGGTCGTCTTCGGGGATGCCGGCCTCGACCTTGCCGACCAGGTCGGCGCCGACGTCGGCGCCCTTCGTGAAGATGCCGCCGCCCAGCCGCGCGAAGATCGAGATCAGCGACGCGCCGAACGCGAAGCCGAGCAGCGGCTTCAGCACCGCCGACAGGGTCTCGGGTGCGGCCGTGCCGTTGCCGGTGATGAACAGGAAGAAGATCGTGACGCCCACCAGGCCCAGGCCGACCACCAGCATGCCGGTGATC
>NZ_JBFUGN010001502.1:0-976 GCF_056402895.1 Rhizobacter sp. P3_B12
ACCGGGAAGCACCCAATCATTGTGGACGGTCGAAGCCAACCCATGGCGCTTGAACAACTCCAGCAGCCACGCCTGTGGCGTCAAGGCGGGCTTGGCGGGCTGCGCCGGCTCGGACAGCCTCGCCGCGGGCGTGCTCTTCTTCTTGCCAAAGAGATTCTTGATCAGTTGCACGTCGTCCTTCATCAACGTCTGAAACGCCGAACTCCCACTTCCTGGACATCATTCTCGGATCTGGAGCTTTCGCTTCAGTCCTTCCGACGCTCCGTGCTCGACCAGTTCCCGCAACGCCGTGGCATCGAGCTGGTTCCAGACGTGCCCGCACTCCGTGCAAGCTCTGAAAGCGTCCCTGCCTGTCAAACGCACGGATCGCCTCAGCAACAGGAAGCGCAGCCCGCTCGGGAAGAACTTCTCGGCAGAACCGCTTTCTGACCCATCAGCAAGGATCCGCCCGTCGACGAGTTTGCGCGACTGGCACACCGGGCAGATGGAGGGACTCCTCATGGCGACATGCCTTCCCGATCGAACGACTGCGCTAGCGTCACCTCGATCGCCCATCGAAGTGTGTGACCGGAACAGATGCGAGATCGATACCTTCCAGGCATCGGATATTGATCGCAGCCATGTCGTTGCCCTTTGGATCCTTGCCTTCCGCATAGGGGTGGATGCCGCAGGCAGGGCAGAAGCGGTGCTTCAGCAGGTGCTTGTTGAACAAGTAGACGCGAGAGGCGTCCTCCGGGGTGGAGACCTTAAGCGAGTCTCTGGGCACGAACCAAAGCAGCGAGCCCTTTCGTTGACACATGGAGCAGTTGCAAGACATTGCGCTCTTGATCTCGCCTTCGACTTCAAAGGCGACGTTGCCGCAGTGGCAGCTTCCCTGGTGTTTCATGGCAGTTCTCCCGTTGATCAGATTTGCGAACGCAATGATGCACGCTCCGATCGAACGCTATCACGCCGCGATCGCCACGGCCTCCTCTTC
>NZ_JBFUGN010001503.1:0-972 GCF_056402895.1 Rhizobacter sp. P3_B12
TCGGTGCGCAGCGCCGGCTACATGCTCGCGGTGCCGGTGGTTGGTGCCTGAGTGCTTCGGCGCCTGAACGACGAGCTGCCGATGCCACACCGCCTGCCGCCACCCACGCCGGAAGAGGGCCGCCTGTTCCGCTCGCTGTTCGCCGCCTATCCCGATGCCTTGCTGCTGGCCGATGCCCAGGGCGTGATCGTGCGCGCCAACCCGGCCGCCGCGGCCCTGCTGGGCTACGCGGTCGACGAGCTGCCCGGCATGCCGGTCGATGCGCTGGTGCCCGACAGCGTCCGCCCGCACCATGCGGGCTACCGCGACGGCTACGGCAAGAACCCGAAGCCGCGGCCGATGGGCACGCAGCTGGAGCTGGCCGCGCGCCGCAAGGATGGCAGCGAGGTGATCGTCGAGATCGCGCTCAGCCCGCTGACGGACGACGGCCTGCCGTACGTGGTCGCGGCGATCCGTGGCATCGCGGCCTACCCGCGGGTGCAGCAGGCGCTGCAGCAGGCCCGCTACAGCGAATACGTCGCCAAGCTCGCGCGGCTGGCGGTCGATACCCGCGACCCGCAGGCGCTGCTGCGCCAGGTGCCGCAGATCGCGGCCGAGGGGCTGCAGGTCGAGACCGCCGTCGTGTACCTGCTGGAGCCCGACCGGCGCGAGTTCCGGCTCGCCGCCGGCGTCGGCCTGGCCGGCGCGGAGACCGAGGGCCAGCGCGTGCCGAACCGGCGCGACACGCCGCCCGGCTTCGTGGTGGCCGAGGGCCGGCCGGTGCTGGTGTCGGACTACGCACGCGAGACGCGCTTCCAGGTGCCGGCCGACTACCTGCAGCGCGGGCTGGTCAGCGCGCTGGTGGTGCCGCTGTCCGACCGCGGCAGCATCGTCGGCACGCTGGCGGTGCGCACCCGCGAGGCGCGCCGCTTCGGTGACGACGAGGTCCGTTTCCTCGATTCGCTGTCCAGCCTGCTGGCCTCCAGCCTGCAG
>NZ_JBFUGN010001504.1:0-968 GCF_056402895.1 Rhizobacter sp. P3_B12
TTCAGGAACCGCGGCGAGCTCGCCATCCTCGTCGAAGTCGACAAGCGGCTCTTCAACCAGTACGCCGTGATGCTGGTCAACCAGGCCCGGCATCCGCAGGTCAAGAAGGAGCTCGGGCAGCGCTTCGTCGACTGGCTGGTCTCGCCGGCGGGCCAGGCCGCCATCGGCAGCTACCAGATCGAGGGCCAGCCGCTCTTCTTCCCGAATGCGGACTGACCGGATGCGAACTGACGCCGCGGGCGGATGAGCACCTTCGCCGACAGCTGGCGGCTCGCGTGGACCTTGATCGTCGGCGGCGACGCCGAGCTGTGGCGCATCGCGATGCTCTCGCTGCAGGTGAGCGGCATCGCGGTGGGGGTCGGGTCGGTGGCGGGCCTGCTGCTCGGCGCCTGGCTGGCCGTCGCGCGTTTCCCCGGCCACGGCGTGTTCGTCTGGGCGGTCAACACCTTGCTCGCGCTGCCCGCCGTGGTCGTGGGGCTGCTGGTCTACCTGCTGCTGTCGCGGGCGGGGCCGCTCGGGCCGTGGGGGCTGCTGTTCACGCCGACGGCCATGGTGGTGGCGCAGAGCGTGCTCGTGACGCCGTTGATCGCCGCGCTGTCGCGCCGGCTGGTGCTGGTGGCACTCGATGAAGGCGGCGACCAGCTGCGCTCGCTCGGGGCGGGGCCGCTCGCCTGCGCGCTGCTGATGCTGGTGCACGAGCGGCTGGGCGTCGCGACGGTGCTGCTGACCGCGTTCGGCCGCGCGGTCGCGGAAGTCGGCGCGGTGATGATCGTCGGCGGCAACGTCGCCGGCGTCACGCGCGTGATGACCACCGCGATCGCGCTCGAGACCAGCAAGGGCGACCTCGCGCTGGCGCTCGGCCTGGGCCTGGTGCTGCTGGGCATCGTGGGCGTGGTCAATGGCGTGATCATGCTGCTGCAGTGGTGGGGCGCGCGCACGCGGGCGCTGCCCGCGGTGCCACCGTTGCG
>NZ_JBFUGN010001505.1:0-967 GCF_056402895.1 Rhizobacter sp. P3_B12
GGCCGATGCCGACTGGATCGTGCTGCCCGGCTCCAAGCACACCAGCAGCGACCTCGCGTGGCTGCGCGCGCAGGGGCTGGCCGATGCGGTGTGCCGGCACGCCGCGGCCGGCCGGCCGGTGCTCGGGCTGTGCGGGGGCTTGCAGATGCTCGGCGAATCGCTCGCCGACCCGTTCGGCATCGACGGCGATGCGGCCGGCCTCGGGCTGCTGCCGCTGGCCACGCGCTTCGAGCGCGAGAAGCGGCTCGGCACCATCGAGTCTCGCTTCGAGACGCTGGACGGGCCGTGGGCCGCGCTGTCGCAGGCCGCGTTGCGCGGCTACGAGATCCGCCACGGCCGCACGCAGGCCACCGCGCCGCTCGCCGTTGCGCTGCGCAATGCCGGCGGCGAGCCGATCGGTTGGCAGCGCGGCAACGTGCTCGGGCTCTATGCGCACGGCGTGTTCGAATGCGACGAGGTGCTGCGCGCGCTGTTCGGCCGGCAGGCCCGCACGCTCGACGACGTGTTCGACGGTCTGGCCGATTTCGCCGAGGCGCACTTCGCGCCCGACTCGCTGATGCAACTTCTCCAACCTGTGCCGGACTGAACCATGCGCCTCGAACTGCCTTCCATTGCACCGACCCACGACGCCGCGCTCGCGCAGCGGTTGCAGCAGCGGCTGGACCGCAAGACCAAGCCGCTCGGCTCGCTCGGCCGCCTCGAATCGCTCGCGCTGCAGCTCGGGCTGGTGCAGCGCAGCGAGGCGCCGCGGCTCGTGCAACCGCAGATGCTGGTGTTCGCCGGCGACCATGGCCTGGCGGCGCGCGGCGTCTCGGCGTTTCCGAGCGACGTCACCTGGCAGATGGTCGAGAACTTCCTGGCCGGTGGCGCGGCCGTCAGCGTGCTCGCGCGCCAGCACGGTCTTGCGCTGACGGTGGTGGACGCCGGTGTCGCGCACGATTTCGCGCCGCGGGCTGGATTGATCGAC
>NZ_JBFUGN010001506.1:0-967 GCF_056402895.1 Rhizobacter sp. P3_B12
GGCCAGGCCAGCTACGGCCGCGACGTGCAGAACGGCATCGCCGCCGCCTTCGCCGCGGCGAACGCCAATGAGGCCGCCAGCGGGCTCCACTTCGACCTGCAGACGCTCGACGACGGCGGCGTGCGCAGCCGCTGCATGAAGAACGTGATGCAGCTGGTCGAGGGCGGCTCGACCGCGCTGATCGGCCTGACCAGCGGCGCCGGCGCCGAGGCCTGCATGCCGGTGATCGAGGATGCGCAGATCGCGATGCTCGGCACCGCCAGCGGCAACATGGGCATCCGCGGCAGCCACGTCAGCGGCGCCTTCCACGTGCGCGCCGGCTACGACGCCGAGTACAAGCGCATGGTCGGCTACGTCAAGGATTTCGGCATGCAGCGCATCGGGGTCGTCTACCTGAACGACACCTCGAAGGCCAACATGGAGGCGATGAACGCCGCGCTGTCGGCGCTGTCCATCCAGCCCAAGGTGTCGATCGGCATCGACCGCAACGCCACGTCGTTCGACGGCGTCGCCAACGAGCTGCTGGCCGCGCGCCTCGACTGCGTGCTGTTCACCGCTAACGCGGGGCCGGTCGGCAAGATCATCGACCACCTGGTGCGCGGCAAGTACGCCGGCCTGTTCTACGCCTCGTCCTTCGCGGGGCAGGACCTGATCGACACGCTGACCTCGCGCAAGCAGAGCTGCGTGATGAGCATGGTGGTGCCGCGCCCGACGCAGATGGGCGTCAACGTGGTCGCGCAATGCCAGCGCGACCTGGCCCTGCTGAACAACGGCGCACGGCTGGGCATCACGACGCTCGAGGGTTACATCAGCGGGCGCATCGCGGTCGAGGCGGCGCTGGCGGCATCGAAGGCCGGCACGCTGAACCGCGCACGCATGAAGGATTCGCTGGCCGGCCTGCGCAGCGACCTGGGCGGCTACAAGGTCGAGTTCGCCGGCACCACGCACGGCTCGCGCTATGTCGACC
>NZ_JBFUGN010001507.1:0-965 GCF_056402895.1 Rhizobacter sp. P3_B12
AAGCCGAGCAGCGCGGCCAGCACCAGCACGATGCCGAAGCGGCCCCCGTGCCGCATGAAGGCACGCCCGGCGCGGCGCAGTTCCCAGGCCAGCATCGCGGCCACGAGGCTCAGTCGTTCCATGCGGCCTCCACCGTGAAGCGGTAAGGCCGTTCGGGCGTCGTGTCGTCGATCTCGTGGCGCGTCAGGTAGGCGCCGGTGAAGGGCTTGCGCGACGACACGAAGGCGACGTAGCGCRCCATCTCGGCGCCGGTGCGGGCCTCGCCGGTGATCTTGATGCCGGTGGTGGCCCCCGGGCTGGCGCCGAGCACGTCGACGCCGAGCACCGCGACGCGGATGTCGCGCGGCGGCTGCAGCGCCTGCAGCAGCGCCGACACCGGCAGGTTCATCTCGCGGATCGCGGCGTTCACCGCCGGCACCCGCGCCTGCTCGTCGCGACTCAGCGCGGCGGGCGCGGCCGGCGCGCTGCGCAGCTGCACCGCCTCCAGTTGCTGCTGCAGCCCGTTCACGCGCTGCACCGCCTGCCAGGCCTGCAGCGACAGCCCGCCGGCCACCAGCAGCACGGCGGCCGCGGCCGCCCAGCGCAGCGGCGTGGCCGGCGCCTCGGGCGGCACGGCATCGATGGCCAGCCGCTGCGTCGCAGCCAGCCCGGCCAGTTGCAGCGCGCGCGACATGGCACGCGCCTGCAGCGGCAGCTCGATCGCGGTCAAGCCGGGCACGGCCTGGGCCGGCGACTCCGGGGTCGGCGCCAGGTCCAGCACCCCGAGTTCGGTCACCGCGGCCAGGCGCGGATCGCGCAGGCGCATGCGCTGCCACAGGCCCTGCAACTCCGCCACGCCGCCTTCGCGCTGCGTGACGTCGGCCAGCCGCCGCGTGCCCTGCGCCAGCATCACCTGGCCCTGGTCGAGCACCGCCAGCGCCGCACGGCCGCGTGGCGCGACGGCCCAGCCGGCCACGCTGGTGGGC
>NZ_JBFUGN010001508.1:0-963 GCF_056402895.1 Rhizobacter sp. P3_B12
TGTCGCCGACTGTTTGACCACAACGAACGAAGTGAGTGGCGGGAGTTTCGGCGACGGGCCATGAAACCAGTCAGCGCAGGGGAGTCATCGCCCCCCGGGGGCGATGACCGACCCGGCCGGCGCGCCACGGACTCCCCGCCCGCGCCTTTGCCGCGCGAGAACCGACCTCAGCGAACACCCCACCCGAAGAACCGCGCCACCTCCTCGCGCCGCTTCAAGGTATCGGCCACCCCCAGCGCGACAAGCTCACGCGTATACGGCGCCTCGAACAGCAGGTAGCTCGCCAGCGCCGCACCGCGCGTATCGGCGCCGCGCCCCGAGACGCCGACGCCGCGCAGCAGCGCCCGCACCGGCGCCGGCAGACTCGCCAAATGCTTGGCCGCCAGGTCGTCCAGCCGCTCGCTCGGCGCGATCACCAGCACGTCGATCGGCCGCAGGCTGGTGCGCGCGAGCGCCTCTGCCGGCAGCAGCGACAGCGTGTTGTTGACCCGCTGCAGCCGCTCCACATCCACCGCCAGCGCATCGAGAAAGATGTTCGACAGCGCATGGCCGGCGATCTGCGCGATGTTCGGGTAGTCGCCGTTCACCTGCCGGCGCCCCGGCGGCTCGTGCATGCGGCCGGCACCGACCACCAGGATGCGGCTCGCCCCCAGGTGCACCGCCGGCGAGATCGGCGCCGATTGGCGCATCGAGCCGTCGCCGAAGTACTCGACCATGCCCTCGAAGTTCAGCGGCACGGCCGGGAACACGAACGGGATCGCGGCCGAGGCCAGCAGGTGCGGCACCGTGATCTCGTCGCGCACCGCGACGCGCTGCGAGCGCGTCCACGGCACGATGTCCTGCACCGAGTCGTAGAAGGTCACGTGCGTGCCCGAGCTGTAGCTCGACGCAGTGACCGCCAGCGCCTTCAGGTGCCCCGCGTTCATCAGCTCGTGCAGCCGGCCCACCGACACCATCTGCTTC
>NZ_JBFUGN010001509.1:0-962 GCF_056402895.1 Rhizobacter sp. P3_B12
GGTCGGTGGCGGCATGGGCCGCACGCCGGTCATCGGCACGGTGATCAACGAGTTCCTGCCGTGGCAGCAGATCCTCGTCTACCTCGAGGCCATCGTGCGGGTCTACAACCGCTACGGCCGCCGCGACAACATGTACAAGGCGCGCATCAAGATCCTGGTGAAGGCCGAAGGCCAGCGCTTCCTCGACGACGTGGCCGCGGAGTTCAAGAAGATCCTCGAGCTCGACAGCGACGGCACCGAGCAGATCATTCCGCAGGCCGAGTTCGACCGCGTCGCGGCGCACTTCGTGACGCCGGCCGGCGTGGCACCGATCGCCGGCAGCAAGATCGGCATCCCCGCCGACGCCCCCGCCGCCTACCAGCGCTGGCTCGAGCGCAACGTGCACCCGCACCAGCTGGCCGGCTACCGCAGCGTGACGCTCTCGCTCAAGCGCACCGGCCAGGCGCCCGGCGACGCGACCGACACGCAGATGGAGCTGGCCGCCGAGCTGGCCGAGCGCTTCAGCCAGGCCGAGCTGCGCGTCTCGCACGACCAGAACCTGGTGCTGCCGTGGGTGCGCGAGAGCGACCTGTACGTGCTCTGGCAGGCCGCGCGCGCCGCCAGCTTCGCGACGCCCAACATCGGCCTGCTGACCGACATGATCGCCTGCCCCGGCGGTGATTTCTGCGCGCTCGCCAATGCCCGCTCGATCCCGATCGCCGAGGCCATCACCGAGCGCTTCGACGACATCGACGAGCTCTACGACATCGGCGACATCGACCTGCACATCAGCGGCTGCATCAACTCCTGTGGCCACCACCACAGCGGCCACATCGGCATCCTCGGCGTCGACAAGGACGGCAGCGAGTGGTACCAGGTGACGCTCGGCGGCCTCGACGGCTCGGCGATCAGCGGCCACCAGTCGACGCCCGGCAAGGTGATCGGCCCGTCGTTCGCCGCCGACGAGGTGCCCGACGTGATCG
>NZ_JBFUGN010001510.1:0-962 GCF_056402895.1 Rhizobacter sp. P3_B12
GCCTGCGGCTGTTCTCCGAGCCGGAGATGTCCGACATCGACAAGCTCTCGTGGATGCTGCTCGGCCGCGCGAGCGACGGGCTGGGCAAGTCGGACACCGCGCTGCTGCAGCGCGCGGCGCTGGCGCTGCTGAGCGGCGAAGGCGGTGGCGCCGACCCGCTGAAGGTGCTGGGCATCGACGACCTGTCGGTGTCGCAGAACACGAACAGCGCGACCGACGTGCGCGAGACGGTGGTGTCGCTCGGCAAGCAGCTGTCGCGGCGCTGGTACGTCGGCTACGAGCGCAGCCTGAACGCGACCACCGGCAACTGGCAGCTGATCTACCGCATCGCCCAGCGCTTCACGCTGCGCGCGCAGTCGGGGCTCGACAACTCGCTGGATTTCATCTGGACGCTGCGCTGGCAGTGAACGTGCTGGCCGTGAAATTGCAAGTACCCCCCGTGTCACGACGCTGACRCGCCGGCAGCGCAACCTGCGCGGCTTTGCCGGCCGCCCCTCGCGGTCGCGGTKCTCGGTTGAAGTTGCGGACGGAAGTTCCGCGAACAGGGAGAACTTGCATGTCGAACCATTCCAAGTGGCACGCGTCCTGGACCTCCGGCGTCATCGTCGGCCTGCTGGCCGCGCTGTCGGCCTGCGGCGGCGGTGGTGATGACGCTCCCGCCCCCGGCGCAGGCAACCCGCCCGTCACCACCTTGCCGGACTGCCCCGCCGCGCCGAACACGCTGCGCGACATCACCGCGGTGCAGGGCCCCGGCGCGCTGAGCCCGTTCGACGGCCAGGCCGTCACGGTGCGCGGCGTCGTCACCGCCGATTTCCAGGGCGACGAGCAGCTGAAGGGCTTCTTCCTCCAGCAGCCGGTCGCCGATGCCGACCCGAAGACCTCCGAAGGCCTGTTCGTCTACGCGCCGGGCGGCGCCGACGTGAAAGTGGGCGACTACGTGCAGGCGAGCGGCACCGTCATAT
>NZ_JBFUGN010001511.1:0-961 GCF_056402895.1 Rhizobacter sp. P3_B12
GCATGAGCGCGAGCCACGCGCACTTCCCCCTCGAAGCATGGGCCGACCGCAATCCGCGCGTCCGCTGGCCCCTCGTGTACCTGCTGCTGCTCCTGCTTTGGGGCTTCGGCGGCTGGATCGCGCCCACCGACTTCTGAGCCCGCTCCTGCGAGAACACCCTTCTACGGAACCATCATGAACACCACCACACAGACGAAATCAGCCGCTGCCGATCCCGCAGCCGTGCGCAGTGAAGAGGCCGCCTCCCCCACCTCCGAAGCGTGGCTGAAGTTCCCCGTCCATCCTTCACGGATCCTCAGTCTGCGAGAGACTTTCGAAGCCGGGGCCGCCCTTCCGGATGAAGAACTCAAGGTGTTTCTGGAAGGGTTCAGGGAGCAACTCCTTCACGAGAATCTTCCTTGGATGAGCGCACTGATGGCCGGCGATATCCGCGATATCGGCCACGAAAAGTATCGGATCGGCTGGCGGCATGGCCTCATCTGGGGCACGTCGATCGGCAGTCTGGCTGCCCTTCTCTCCGTGGCAACGGGCATGTACTGGGCAGGAGCATGACCAGTACTGCAACCTGCATTCAGGTGGCACCGGAGCGCGGTTGCGTGCTGTGCCGCTACGGCGCGTACGACGCGAACGGTGAGCGCATTTGCACATGCCCCGACGCCGGCCTGCCGACGCCAATGCCCGTCGCGCTTGTGCGCGACGCCCTCGGCGCCTGCGGCCCAGAGGCTCGCTTCCTCGACTTCGCTGGCATGCGCGCCTGACGCCCTGCACAGCCCTTCCACATTCCAACGCCACCAACTTCATGATCATCATCACGACCGCAACCGGCGCCGAGGTGTCGCTCAAGCATCCACTGCCCGGCACCATCGACCTGCGGACGATCGGGCATCACCTCAGCCTCCTCAATCGCTTCACTGGTGCAACCTGCAGGCCGTACAGCCTGGCCGAGCACTCGCTGCTCATC
>NZ_JBFUGN010001512.1:0-957 GCF_056402895.1 Rhizobacter sp. P3_B12
GCCGGCCGGCACGGTGCTGTGGCAGGGGCTGGCTTACAACGCGTGGGACGGCCTGGAGCAACAGAAGTACAGCAACGCGGTGGTGAGCAGGTCCGGCTACGAAGCATCGACGGGCCGCGTCAGCAGCTTGACGACGGGCAAGGCCAGCGCCACCGATGTGCTGAACCACGGCTACGTGTGGGACAGCCTGGGCCGGTTGACGAATCGCAACGATGCGAACGGGGATGGCGCAACCGGCGCGGTGACCGAGAACTTCGAGCACGACGCGCTCGGGCGGCTGCAGCGCTACACGGTGGCTGCTCCTGCGATCAGCGGCTTGGTGCGCACGGTGAGCCTGCAATACAACGCGCTGGGCAGCATCCTCTACAAGAGCGATGTTGGGGTGTACAGCTACGGTGCCCAAGGTGCGAACGCAGTGCGGCCGCATGCGGTGCAGAGCATCGAAGGCGCAGCCGCCAACACCTACGGCTTCGATGCGAACGGGAATATCGCGAGCGCGACGGCGGGAAAGTACCGCGGGACCACCTACACCGGCTTCAACCTGCCGGACAGTCAAGCCGGTGTGCAAGGGCCAGCAGGCGGCCCGAGCTACGTGTGGAGCTATGACGAAGACCACGCACGCATCCGCGAAGTGCGGACGATCCCGAGTGGCACCAACGCCGGCACCCGAACGACGTGGTACCTGCACCCTGACAACACCGGTGGCTTGGCCTTCGAGAGCGAGGTCAACKCRCCGACGASYCCRAGCGCAGCGAACCCWGCMGTSACMARCAACCGCCACTACCTGAGCGCCGGCGGCCAGAGYCTCGGYGTGCTGGTCACCACYGGAGCGCTGCCRKCACTCGGCGCSACSCAGACCGCACCGCCCGTSCAGTCGAGCCTGAGCGCGGTGAAGCTGGAGTACTGGCACAAGGACCACCTGGGCAGCATCGCAGCGACAACGGACCACAACGGCGA
>NZ_JBFUGN010001513.1:0-955 GCF_056402895.1 Rhizobacter sp. P3_B12
TCCCAGCGGCGCGCCGCGTTCAGCACCGAGGCGAAGGCCTCGCCGTCCTCCAGCAGCGCCCGCTTGGTCACCGCGTCCAGCGGGTTCTCGATGCCGGTCTCGTCGCGCGGCATGCGGTCCTCGCGCACGGCCTTCAGCAGCCGCTCGATCTCGCCGGCGGCATGCGCCGGCGTCTGCAGCAGCACCAGGCGCTTGCTCTTGCCCGGGTTGCTCGGCACGTGGCACGAATCGCACTCGGCCTGGCGCATGCGCAGCGCGAACCGCTTGTACGAGCCCTCGAGCTGGCCCAGGTAGGGGTTGTCGGCGCGGTACAGGCCGTCGAAGAGCGTCGCCTTCGGTTGCGTCCGGCCCTGCGCATCCGTCCACATCCACTGGCCGCTGAAGCCCGTCGGTGCCGGCACCTTGGCCACTGCGGTGACCGGCGGCTGCGTGCCGTGCACCGTGAACTGCGCCGCCTTCACGCGCCCGCGCATCGGCTCCCACCACAGCAGCACCTCGTTCGCGCCCTGGTACATCGCCCACTTCTCGGCGTCGTGCCAGAACGGATACGGAAACTGCCCCGGCGCGAGCCGGTTGCGGAAGGCGGTCGCGAAGCGCAGCTGGAACAGCCCTTCGGAGGCGACATAGCGCACGCTGTGCTGCCCGTCGAACATGAACAGCGGCATGTAGAGACCGGTCAGCACGTCGGGCGCGAACTGCGTCAGCGAGCTGGCCTGCAGCGACAGCGCCGGATCGCGCTGGCGGCCCCACAGCACGATCGCGTCCAGCGAATCGCGCAAGGCCGGATCGCCGAACAGCCCGCGCCGGCACTGCTCGAAGGCCGGCTGGTCGCCGGTGCCGGCCACCGGGCAGTGGCGCGCGAAGGCGCCGGCGATCTCGGCGGCCGCGGCGCGCGCCTCGGCCCACTGTGGCGCGCTCGGCTCGCTGCCGGCGGCCCCGGCCGGCAGGCCGGCGA
>NZ_JBFUGN010001514.1:0-953 GCF_056402895.1 Rhizobacter sp. P3_B12
CGACCGTCTCCGTCTCCACGAGACCGTCGGGACGGTAGGTGTAGCTCGTCGTGCGCGAGTAGTTGAACGGGTCGGCCGGCGGCTGGACCGGCGACTGCGCGATCGCAGATGTTGCGCAGGCCAGCAGCCGCAACGCGACGATGAAGTTCAATACCGTCCGAGGCACGGCAACGCCGCGCCTCACCACGGCAACATGGTGCGATGAATGCAAGGGCTTCTCCCTCAGGGGATCAACGGGTCGATGGGCTGGGCGGACCTGCCGGTCCGCATGCGCTGCCCGCCTGTCATTCCTGCATGGCGATCACCTTGCCCGGATTCAGGATGTTCAGCGGATCCCACGCCCGCTTCAGCTGGCGCATCAGCTGCACCGCGTTGGCATCGAACTCTTCCGTCAGTAGCACCACCTTGTGCGCGCCGATGCCGTGCTCGGCGGTGCAGGTGCCTTCCATGCGCATCGCGCGGCTCATCATCCGCTGGTTCAGGCGCTCGGCCTCGGCCATCTCGAGCGGGTTGTCGGGGTCGGCAATGAGGATGCACAGCAGGTGCCCGTCGCCCACATGGCCGAACAGCGGGCACAGCAGCGATGAACGCCGCGTGTCCTCGATGGTCTCCTCGATGCACTGCGCCAAGCGCGACAAGGGCACGCAGGCATCGGTGGTGAAGGTGCGCCAGCCCGGCCGCAGCAGCTCGCAGGCGTTGAAGGCGGTGTGGCGGGCGCTCCATAGCCGCGAACGGTCTTCGGGCTGGTCGGCCCAGTCGTAGTCGTCACCGCCGTGCTCGCGCGCGATGTCGCGCACGATCTCGGCCTGCTCGACCACGCCGGCCGCCGTGCCGTGGAACTCGAGGAACAGCGTCGGCCGCTCCTGGTACGACGTTTCGGTGTGCAGGTTGACGGCGCGCAGCGCCAGCGCATCCATGAACTCCGCACGCGCGAGCGGCACGCCGGTCTGGAG
>NZ_JBFUGN010001515.1:0-952 GCF_056402895.1 Rhizobacter sp. P3_B12
AAGTGATTGGGCAGGCCGCCGGCGAGGCCTCGCCGGAGGGGGAGTTGGCCCGTGAAATCCTTCAGACTCTAGCGGGACTTGGAAAAAATACTAATCACCGGAGCACCTAATGGCCGACGTATTCCTTTTCGAGACGCGGGAATCCATTTCTCTTCAGGAATGTATCGCGCGCCTGACAGACATATCACATCCACTCAATGAAGATAATATTTCTTCGGCTGCAGAGCTACTGGTCAAGCTCAGAAACAATAGGGAATTCTTGCCTGCCTATATGAATGGCCTATTGAAAGAGGCCTTTGATGGGAAGCAATTTAAGCGATCCAGTCGGATTTTCCCTCTGTATGAAAGTGCCGAGTTCACGCTACGCGCACTCGTCTGGGAGCCTGTTCCCCTCGGTGTGAATGGTGCACAATTTTTCTACAACATTCCGCACGATCACGATTTTGATTTTATAACGACAAGTTACTTCGGCCCCCCTATGGATTCCGAAGTATATCAGTACGACAACGAGAAAATTTCCGGTTACCCCGGGGAGACGGTTCCGCTTCGCCGGCAAGGCAGATTATCAGTAACGTCGGGCTCGGCTCACTCCTATCGTGCTGGGAAAGATATTCACATTCAACTTGCCCCGCCCAGCTTGGCGATAACACTTAATGTCATCGGTCCAAAAAGAATCGCGAAAAGCCCGTGGTGGTTTGACGTTGAAAAACAAGCTATCGTAGATTGGGTCGATCACACGGAGAACGCTCAATTATTGTTGGTTCGTGCGGCGCAGTACGCGCACGACGAGGAAACGATAGGTTTGTTGCAATCTCTGTCTAGCGAGTCGCCAAGCTCGCGCGTGCGCGAGCTTACTAAGAGTGTTCTAGTCTCAATTACGGAATCGACAAGTTAAATGGCCACAATTCGTCTATCCCCTCAACTCGGAAGATTCTGCGCCAAGAGAACGAGC
>NZ_JBFUGN010001516.1:0-951 GCF_056402895.1 Rhizobacter sp. P3_B12
CCAGCATCCCGAGCGCATAGAACGAGGTCAGCGGATTGATCTTGTAGCGCAGCGTGTTGTGGGTGCGCATCGTCGACGCGAGGTCGGCGAACAGGGCGCCCGCCACGCCCACCATCACGACCACCGCCGCGATCAGCCCCAGCAGGTTGCGGCCGGCTTGTCGCCACAGGCCCGGCGCCTGCAGCGGCCGCCGCCACAGCCACGCGAGCGGCAGCACGGCGATCACGAGCACGCTCGCTGCCATGCGCAGGCTCAGCAGGTCGCGCGTCTCGCGCATGTCGGTCTGCAGCACGTTGGTCATCATCGTGCTGTCGATCACGACGTTGTAGGTGCCCATGAAATGCGCACCGAAGGCCGCCGCCAGCAGGAAGAGCCCGATCGCCGGCTTGATGCTCCAGCGCCAGGCCAGCATCGTCAGCACGATGCTGGTGAGGCACGCGACGATCACGCCGAACGCGACGATGAAGAGCGTGCCGCGCGGGCCCTGCATCTCGGGCAGCGCCCGCAGCGACTGCCACAGCGGCCAGTTCGCAAGGGTGGCGATCCACACGCTCGCCAGCACGGCCAGCGTCAGAGGGTTCCAGGAAGCGTGGGAGGAGGGGAACAGAGCCCGGTTGCGGCCAAGGTGCATGCCGGAATTGTCGCAGCAGCAGGATGAGGCGAGGCTTAGGGCAAGGCCTCGATGCCGCCTGTCAGGGTGCGTCGGCGGGTGCGGTTGCTTCGGCCTCGGCGGGGGCGCCGCGCTCGCGCAGCGTCAGCGCGCCGGCCTGGCGGCCCGCGGCCTGGCCGAGCCCGGGAACGACGCTGCCGCCATAGCGGCTGCGCAGTGCCTCGACACGCTCCTGCAGCGGCCCGCCATCGGCGATCTTCTCGTGGTGGCGCTGCAGCGTCATGCGCGCCATCTCGATCAGCTTGCCGTTCAACGTGCGCTCGCCGTGCGCCAGCAGCAGC
>NZ_JBFUGN010001517.1:0-950 GCF_056402895.1 Rhizobacter sp. P3_B12
GGCCTGGGGCTACCGCTACCGGGCGCGCCTGTCGGTGCGCCACGTCGTCAAGAAGGGCACGGTGCTGGTGGGCTTCCACGAGCGCAAATCCAGCTACGTCGCCGACATGGACAGCTGCGAGGTGCTGCCGCGTCACCTGAGCGATCTGCTGCTGCCGCTGCGCACGCTGATCACCGCGATGGACCAGCGCGACCGGCTGCCGCAGATCGAGGTGGCGATCGGCAGCGAGGTCACGGCGCTGGTGCTGCGGCATCTCGAGCCGCTGAGCGAAGGCGATTTGCAGCGGCTGCGCGAGTTCGCGGCGGCGCATGGCATCCAGTGGTGGCTGCAGCCCAAGGGGCCGGACACGGTGGTGCTGCTCGATGCAGACGGCCCGCCGCTCGCCTACGACCTGCCGGAGTTCGGCATCACGATGCCGTTCAAGCCGACCGACTTCACGCAGGTCAACCACCAGATCAACCAGGTGCTGGTGTCACGGGCGCTGAAGCTGCTCGCAGCGCGAGCCGACGAGCGGGTGATCGACTGGTTCTGCGGGCTCGGCAATTTCACGCTGCCGATCGCGACGCAGGCGCGCGAGGTGCTGGGCATCGAAGGCAGCGAATCGCTGGTGGCGCGCTCGCGCGAGAACGCGCAGGTGAACCGGCTCGCGCACAAGACCTCGTTCGTCGCGCGCAACCTGTTCGAGATCACGCCGGCCGAGCTGGCCGGGTACGGCGATGCGCAGAAGTGGCTGGTCGATCCGCCGCGCGAAGGGGCGTTCGCGCTCGCGAAGGCGCTGGCCGACCTGCATGCGGATCCGGCGCTGGCGCCCGGCTTCGTGCCGCCGCAGCGCATCGTCTACGTGAGCTGCAACCCGGCGACGCTGGCGCGCGATGCCGGGCTGCTGGTGCACCAGGCGGGCTACCGCTGCACGGCGGCCGGTGCGGTGAACATGTTCCCGCACACGGCGC
>NZ_JBFUGN010001518.1:0-947 GCF_056402895.1 Rhizobacter sp. P3_B12
GATCGGTGCGTGGCGGGCACAGGCGCTGCACGACGCGCTGGCCGGGCTGAAGCGGCCGCTGACCGATGAGCAGCTGTTGCGCAAGCATGCGGACCTGGTCGCGATGCAGGCCTTGCTGGAGCGCGGCCGCTCGATGCGCTCGCTGCTGCTGGCCACGCTGATGGGCCTGTCGCTGCCACGGCAGATCGCGGCGGCGGGACCGACCCTGATGACGCGCATCGGCTTCGATGCCGGGCTGCTGGCAGACCTCGTCCGCACGCTGAAGATCGGCGAGTGGATGCGCACGCTGGCCGTGGCGCTCGCCATCTTCACGCTGGGCGCGATCATCACGCTCGATCCGGGCGAGGCGGCGACCGGCACCTGGCGCGCGCTGGGGGTCACCGTCGGCGCCGTCATCCCGCTGCTGCTGGCGTTCGGGCTGCTCTACGGCATGCGGCGCCGCGGCAACGTGCTGCCGGCCGCGTGGATAGCGCACTGGCGGCGCAGGGCACCCTGGTACGGCGTGGCGATGATTCTCGGCGCCGCGCTGGTCTGGCAGTACGGGCCGGACGGCTACGCGCCGGCGGTGCCGCTGGCGGCCATCATCCTGCTGCTGGCGGGCCTGATGCTGAGCGCACCGCAGGAGCCGGGAGACCTGCTGCTGGCCGCCACGCTGGGCGGCTACCTCATCTTCTCGCTGCAACTGCAGGGTTTCCCGGCTGGCGCCCTCGCGATCGCCTGGGTGCTGGCCGGTGTGCATGTCCATCTGCAGCGCCGATGGACTCCGGGCGAGCGCCTGTACGCCGACACCCGGGGACGGGTCGCCATGCTGCTGCTGGCCACGGTGCTGCTGCCGACCTTCTTCGCGTGGATGGGCGGCCGCTGGGGCACGCGGCTGATGCTGGCGGCGCTGCTGCTGGCATTGACGCCGGCGCTGGTCCTGCACCCGGTGGAGCCGGTCTTCGCAC
>NZ_JBFUGN010001519.1:0-945 GCF_056402895.1 Rhizobacter sp. P3_B12
GCAGCGGGATCAGCTGCTCGACCAGCGTGGTCTTGCCGGAGCCCGAGTAGCCGCTGAAGCCGATGACTTTCATCGCGCCGCTCAGACGTGGGCCGTGACGCGTTGGGCGATGTATCGCTTGACCGCCTCGGCATCGACCGGCATCACCTCGAAGCGCTTCGGCAGGTCTTCGATGCCTTTCAGCTGGTACGGCCGGGCCGGCTGGCGGTTCAGCGCCTCGACGATGGTCTCGGCGAACTTGGCCGGCAGCGCGGTCTCGAGCACGATCATCGGCACCGCCGGGTCGAGGTGCTCCAGCGCGACCTTCAACCCGTCGGCGGTGTGCGTGTCGATCATCGCGCCGAAGCGTTCGTACGCGAGGCGGATCGTCGCGAGGCGGTCGGCATGCGTGCTGTGGCCCGAGACGAAACCGTCGGCGGCGATGCGCGCGAACTCTTCGGGCGTGATCGAGAAGCGGCCGTGCTGCTCGAGCGCGGTCTTGAACAGCGCGCGGGTGCGCTCGCCGTCGTGGCCCAGCAGGTCGAACACGAAGCGCTCGAAGTTCGAGGCCTTCGAGATGTCCATCGACGGGCTCGAGGTCTCGAAGGTCTCGCTGCCGGCGCGCACGCGGTAGGTGCCGGTGCGGAAGAACTCGTCGAGCACGCGGTTCTCGTTGGTGGCCAGCACGAGCTGCTTGATCGGCAGGCCCATGCGGCGCGCGACGTGGCCGGCGCAGATGTTGCCGRAGTTGCCCGACGGCACCGCGAAGCTGACTTCCTTGGCGCCATCCCGCGTGGCCTGCAGCCAGCCGGCGAAGTAGTACACCACCTGCGCCAGCAGCCGCGCCCAGTTGATGGAGTTGACGGTGCCGATGCGGTGCGCGCGCTTGAACGCCAGGTCATTGGACACCGCCTTGACGATGTCCTGGCAATCGTCGAACACGCCTTCGATCGCGATGTTGTGGAT
>NZ_JBFUGN010001520.1:0-945 GCF_056402895.1 Rhizobacter sp. P3_B12
CGTGCACAAGGCGAGTGTGAGCGGCGTGGGGCCGACGTTGGCGTGGCGCAACTGGCGTATCGCCGGATGTCTGGTGCTGGCGGCCGTGATGGCGGCCTGCGGCGGCGGCAAGAGCGACGGCGGCGCCGGCGACGGCACCAGCCAGCCGCCGCCGGCCGGAGCTGAGAAGCCGGCCTCGCGCGCCGAGGCTGCGCGCTTCCTGACGCAGGCCACGTTCGGCCCGACCGATGCCGAGGTCGACCATGTGATGTCGGTCGGCTACTCGGCCTGGATCGACGAGCAGTTCGCGAAGCCGGCGTCCAGCAGTCTGGCACTCTGGGATGCGAAGGCCACGGCGAACAATGCGACCGTCAACGCGGCCCAGGACGGCACGACCCACGCATTCTGGCGCAACGCGATCAGCGGCGACGACCAGTTGCGCCAGCGCGTCGCGTATTCGCTGTCGCAGATCTTCGTGATCGCGATGCAGGACGCAAACGTCGACGCGCGTGCGTCCGCGGCCTTCCTCGACATGCTCAGCGTCAAGGGCCTGGGCAACTACCGCGACCTGATCGAGGGGGTCTCCAAGCATCCGCAGATGTTGGGCTACCTGACGGCACTGAGAAACCAGAAGGCCGATCCGAACACCGGCCGCGTGCCGGACGAGAACTACGCCCGCGAGGTGATGCAGCTGATGTCGATCGGCCTGCACATGCTCAACGCCGACGGCAGCAAGCAGCTCAATGCCGGCCAGCCGATCGACGCCTACGGCCAGGCCGACATCAGCGGCATGGCCCGCGTCTTCACCGGCTGGAGCTACGCCTGCCCCGCCTGGCCGGACAGCAGCTGCTTTTTCCTCGGCGAGAAGGCGGGCGTCCGCGATCCCGAGCGCACCACCAAGCCCGTGCTCGGCTATCCGGCCTACCACAGCACCGAGGAGAAGAAGTTCCTCGGCGTGACGATCCC
>NZ_JBFUGN010001521.1:0-944 GCF_056402895.1 Rhizobacter sp. P3_B12
GTGCTGTGGGGAGTGACGGCGATTGTCGGCAGCATCAGATCAAAAGGCAGCTTGAAATTCAACGAAACGACGGGCACATTCCGGCATATCGCCGATACGCTCCGACGAAATGCACAAAACCATCCTCGACAAGACCGATCACGCGCTGCTCGCGCTGCTGCGCGAGAACGCCCGCGCCTCCACCGCCGAGCTGGCGCGGCGCCTGGCCTTGTCGCGCACCACGGTGCAGAGCCGGCTGGAGCGGCTGGAGCGCCAGCGCGTCGTCGCCGGCTACACGATCGTGGTGCCCGATGAACTCGAGGCGGCACTGGTCCGTGCCCATGTGCTGATCACGGTGGCGCCACGCCAGAGCGCCGCGATCGAGGCGGCGCTGCGCAAGATCGCCGAGGTGCGCGTGCTGCACTCGGTCAGCGGCCCGTTCGACCTGATCGCGATCGTCGCGGCGCAGTCGATCGGCGAGCTCGATGCGCTGATCGACCGCATCGGCGCGCTCGAAGGCGTCGAGCGCACCACGTCGGCGATCGTGCTGTCGACGCGAATAGAGCGGTAAAAGTCACGGACGACAGCCCGCTACCCCTATTTCCTGTCAGAGTTAGCAGGTGTGAGGACGGGTGTCCCTCGGGATAATGAACTTCAAGTCAAGGCACCCGCGGCCGAAAATCTCGCAAGCGCGTCCCTCGTGCAACACATGATCTCCGGCGGCCCGCCATTCGCATGAAAGAAGCCATCTCCCCATTGGTCATCGATGTCCAGGAACTGCGCGTCGGGATGTTCGTTCATCTCGACGTGGGCTGGATGGCGCACCCGTTCCCGCTCAGCAGCTTCAAGCTGACGACGCCGGACCAGATCGCGACGATCCGCAGCCTCGGGTTGCCGCGCGTGCGCTGGAGCCCGGACAAGAGCGATCCGCCGCCCGTTGCCACGCCGCCGGCCGAGACGCCGGC
>NZ_JBFUGN010001522.1:0-943 GCF_056402895.1 Rhizobacter sp. P3_B12
CCGCACACGGTTCGTCGAGCAGCACCAGGTCGGGCTCGCTCATGAAGGCCATCGCGATGTCGACCAGCTTCTGCTGCCCGTAGCTCAGCTCGCCCGCCTTCTGGTGCGCGACGTGGCCGATGCGGAACTTCTCGATCAGCGCATCGGCCTGGCCGCCGAGCCCCGAGTCGCCCGGCGCGAACAGCCGGCCCGCCATGCTGCCGCGGTGCTCCTGCGCCGCCACCAGCAGGTTGTCGCGCACGCTCATCCGGCCGAACACCTGCAGCGTCTGGAACGTGCGCCCCACGCCACGCCGGCTCAGCTGCAGCGGCGACAGGCCGGTGATGTCCCGCCCCTTCAGCTCGACCGTGCCGCCATCGGGCCGGATCTGCCCCAGCACGCTGTTGAACATCGTCGTCTTGCCCGAGCCGTTCGGGCCGATCACGCCGAAGATCTCGCCCGGCATCACCTCGAACGACACACCGGCCACCGCGACGATCGCGCCATACGACTTGCGCAGCCCGCTCACCTTCAGCAGCGGGGCGCTCATGGCCGAGCCCCGATCGCCGCCGCCGATGCGGCCCGCGCCGCCGAGGCCTCGCGCGCCATGCGCCGCGCCCGCAGCCGCTCCGGAATGCTCAGCAGCCCGTCCGGCAGCCACAGCATCAACAACACCACCGCGCTGCCGAACACGAACAGGTACCAGCCCTGCGCGAACCGCAGCCACTCGGGCAGCAGCACGCCCACCGCCGAGCCGAGCACCGGCCCGAAGAAGCGGCCTGCACCGCCCACCACCACCATCAGGTACATCATGATCGACGCACCCACCGTGAACGGCGCCGGCTCGATGAACTGCACCAGCGAGGCGAACAGCGCACCCGCCGCCCCGGCATACGCCGCCCCGATCGCGAACGACAGCAGCGTGTAGGCCCGGATGTGCACGCCCAGGCTCTCGGCCCGGATC
>NZ_JBFUGN010001523.1:0-943 GCF_056402895.1 Rhizobacter sp. P3_B12
GCGCTGCGCCGCGGGCTGGACGCGCTGTACGACGCCAGCGCCGCGCTCGCCGCGGTCTTCATGGTCGGGCTGCTCGCGGCCGTGCTGCTGTCCATCGTCAGCCGGCAGCTGCACTTCAACGTGCCGGGTGTCGACAGCTACGCCGGCTACCTGATGGCCGCCACCGGCTTCCTCGCACTCGCCCACACGCTGAAGCAGGGCGAGCACATCCGCGTGACGCTGCTGCTCAACGCGCTGAAGGGCGCCGCACGCCGGCGGCTGGAGCTGTGGGCGCTCTTCGCCGCCAGCGCGCTGGCGCTGCTGGCAGCGTTCTACGCCTGCAAGCTCGTCTGGCAGTCGTACGTGTTCCACGACATCTCGACCGGCAACGACGCGATGCCGCTGTGGATCCCGCAGCTGAGCATGGCCGTCGGCAGCACGGTGCTGGCGGTTGCGTTCATCGACGAGCTGGTGCTGGAGATCCTCGGCCGGCGCGTGGTGCCGGTGTCTGATGAGGCAAGCCGCAATGAATGACCTGCTGGTGACGACGCTGCTGATCGCGTCGCTGTTCCTGATCCTCGGCAGCGGCGTGTGGATCGGCCTCACGCTGTCGGGCGTCGCGTGGATCGGCATGCAGCTGTTCAGCTCCCGGCCGGCCGGCGACGCGATGGCCGTGACGATCTGGGGCTCGGCCTCCAGCTGGACGCTGACCGCGCTGCCGCTGTTCATCTGGATGGGCGAGATCCTGTTCCGCACCCGGCTCAGCCAGGACATGTTCCGCGGCCTCGCACCGTGGATGCAGCGCCTGCCCGGCCGCCTGCTGCACACCAACGTGGTCGGTTGCGCGATCTTCGCAGCGGTGTCGGGCTCGAGCGCGGCCACCTGCGCCACCATCGGCAAGATGAGCCTGCCCGAGCTCGCGCGGCGCGGCTACCCCGACGCGATGGCCATCGGCTCGCTGGCC
>NZ_JBFUGN010001524.1:0-942 GCF_056402895.1 Rhizobacter sp. P3_B12
CGCTGCTGCCCACCGTGCGCGCCGAAGGCCTGCACGGCGGCGTCAAGTACTGGGACGGCCAGTTCGACGACGCGCGGCTCGCGGTCGCGCTCGCGCGCACGGCCGCAGCGCGTGGCGCCTGCGTCGTCAACCACTGCCGTGTCGATGGCCTGCTGCGCGAGGGCGGCCGCGTGACGGGCCTGCTGGCGCGCGATGGCGAGAGCGGCGAGCGCTTCACCGTGCGCGCCGCCTGCGTGGTCAATGCGGCGGGCGTCTGGGTCGACGAGATCCGCGACCTCGACCGCGAACCCGGCACGCCGAGCCGCGCACCGATGGTGGCTCCGAGCCAGGGCGTGCACCTGGTCGTCGACCGCAGCTTCCTGCCGGGCGACCACGCGCTGCTGATCCCGAAGACCGCCGACGGCCGCGTGCTGTTCGCCGTGCCCTGGCTCGGCAAGACGCTGCTGGGCACGACCGACACGCCGCGCGAGGATCTCGCGGCCGAGCCGGCGCCGTTCCACGACGAGGTCGAGTTCATCCTGCGCGAGGCCGGCCGCTACCTGAGCCGCGCCCCGGCGCGGGCCGACGTGCGCTCGGTCTGGGTCGGGCTGCGTCCGCTGGTCAAGCCGCCGGAAGACGACGGCGGCAACACCAAGGCGCTGTCGCGCGAGCACACGGTGCTGGTCGGGCGCTCGGGCCTGGTCACCGTGACCGGCGGCAAGTGGACCACCTACCGCGCGATGGCCGAGGACGTGCTCGCGCGTTGTGCCGAGGCCGCGCTGCTGCCGGCCCGGACGGCGGGCGTCACCGTGCGCCTGCCGCTGGCCGGCTCGCCGGCCGAGGCGTCGGTGTCATTGACGCGCAGCCCCGGCGAGGCGCGCTACGGCACCGACCTGCCGGCGCTGCGCCAGCTGCCCGGAGCCGACCGCTGGCTGTGGCGCGACGGGGAGGGCGGGCTGACCG
>NZ_JBFUGN010001525.1:0-941 GCF_056402895.1 Rhizobacter sp. P3_B12
GGGATCTCCTGGCCCATCACCCGCGCGAGGCCGAGCAGCGTCGCCTTCTCGGGCGCCAGCGGCTCGGTGCCGGTCACGTCTTCGAGGCGGTCGGTGACGACGGTCAGCGCGAGCGGTTCGATGGCTTTTGCCTCGACCGCCTGCGCGAACGCCAGCAGGCTCAGGTAGCCAAGCTCCAGCTTCGGCCTCGCGGCCGCGCCGCGCTGGCCGTCGAGGCTCCACAGGTGCAGCACCTGCGTCAATGGGCCGTCGGCCTGCAGCGCGTTCAGCAGTTCGTCGAAGTCGGCACGCTCGGCCGGCCGCACGGTGTACTGCTGTGCCGCGTTGCGGGCGAAGCGCGCGCCGGGCTGCGCGAAGCTGACGCGCGCGCCGCGCTGGCGCAGCTCGCGCAGCACGCTGGCGCTGATGCTGTCCACGTCGCCGAGCACCAGCACGTGGCCGCCCGGCTCGGATCCGGCGGCCGGCCGCGGCGCTGCACTGCGCTGCCAGCTCGGTGCGTAGAAGATGTTCCCGTCGGCCTTCGGCGCAGCCTGTTCGCCGGCCTCCACCCAGTACCGGCGGCGCTGGAAGGCATAGGTGGGCAGCGGCACGCGGCGCCGCGCGGCGCCCTCGCGCCAGGCCGACCAGTCGATCGGCACCCCCGCGACCCAGGCCGCGGCCACCGTGCCGGCCAGTTGCTGCGCATTGCGCGCATGCTGCTGCGGATGGGCCTGGCTGGCCCACACGCCCACGGCCGTGGCCGCACCCGGATGCTGGCGCGCGAGGCTGCTCAAGGTCGCGCCGGGGCCGACCTCCAGCAGCGCACGCCCCGGCACCTCGAACGCCGCCCGCAGCCCGTCGGCGAAGCGCACCGCGCCGCGCAGGTGGCGGCCCCAGTACGCAGGATCGACCGCCTCGGCCGCGGTGATCACGCGGCCCGACGCGTTCGAGATGAACGGCAG
>NZ_JBFUGN010001526.1:0-938 GCF_056402895.1 Rhizobacter sp. P3_B12
ACTGGTCGTCTGCGAAGGCGCGGTCGCCCTTCAGTTCCTGGAAGTCGGTGAAGATCTCGCTGATGTAGTCGAGCGTGTACGGGCGCTGCGGATGGCGGGCGATCTGCGTGACCTGCCAGGGTGACAGGCTGGCGTAGACATCCTTCGTGAGCTGCTGGCTCTTCTTGCCCAGGCGGTCGATCTCTTCGGAGATGTCGACGGCCGATTCGCTTTGCACGTAGCGCAGCTCTTCGATCTTGGTTTCGAGTTCGGCAATGGGTTGCTCGAATTCAAGGAAATGGCGTTTGCTCATTTATCTTGATCCCTGTTCTTGAAGGAGGATGCCCTGCCCAACGATGGGGGCTGGCTTGCGGGCCGTCAATATGCCACGGCAAGCGGGTCGAGACTGCGCCAAATGTACCATGTGGCCACCGAGCGAAAAGGCGCCCAGGCGTCGCCCACTTCGCGTGCCTCGGCCCGCGAAACCGGCTCGCCGCTGAAGTAGTTGTGGCTGATGCCCTTGATGAGGCCGGGGTCGTCCAGCGGCAGCACGTTGGGGCGCATCAGGTGGAAGATCAGGAACATCTCGGCGGTCCAGCGGCCGATGCCGCGGATCGCGACCAGCTCGTCGACGATCGCCTCGTCGTCCATCTGCTGCCACTGGCGCACGTGCACGCTGCCGGCTTCGAAGTGCTGTGCCAGGTCGACCAGGTAGTCGACCTTGCGAGCCGACAGCCCGGCATCGCGCATCTGCGTGGATTCGATCGCCAGCACCGCCGCCGGCTGGATGCGCTGCGAGCCGCCGTCGAGCAGCGCGGCCACGCGCTCCCACGCGGCCTGCGCGGCCGCCACCGAACTCTGCTGGCCGACGATCGAGCGCGCGAGCGTGGTGAACGCATCGCCGCGGCTTTGCAGCCGGCCTTCGCCGAACTGCGGGATCAGCTTGCGCATCACCCGGT
>NZ_JBFUGN010001527.1:0-937 GCF_056402895.1 Rhizobacter sp. P3_B12
GAGCGTCAGCGACGACCCGAAGCCGGGCGAGTTCCAGGCGATCGCCGCGGCCACGAAAGACCGGCCGGATGCGATGCAGATCCACTCGATGCTGCTGCGTTCGATGCAGCAGGCGATCTACACGCCGATCAACAGCGGCCACTTCGGCCTCGCGTACGAGGCCTACACGCACTTCACGAGCCCGATCCGCCGCTATCCCGACCTGCTGGTGCACCGGGTGATCAAGGCCTTGCTGCACGGCAAGCGCTACAGCATCGTGACCGGCGCGCTCGAAGCGGCCTCGAAGGCCAAGCGCGCTTCGCACACCGAGGAAGAGACCTGGGAAGTGGCGGGCGCGCATTGCAGCGCGAACGAACGCCGCGCCGACGAGGCCTCGCGCGATGTCGAGGCCTGGCTCAAGTGCCGCTTCATGCGCGAGCATCTCGGCGAGGAATATGGCGGCACCGTCACGGCGGTCACGAGCTTCGGGTTGTTCGTCACGCTCGATGGCCTGTACGTCGAGGGCCTGATCCACATCACCGAGCTGGGTGGCGAGTACTTCAAGTTCGACGAGGCGCGCCAGGAGCTGCGCGGCGAGCGCTCGGGCGTGCGCTACACGGTCGGCGCACGGGTGCGGGTGCAGGTGAGTCGCGTCGACCTCGACGGCCGCAAGATCGACTTCCGCATGGTCCACGAGGGCGATGAGGGCGGCATCCCCGCGCGGCCCCGCAAGGTGGTCGACAAGACCGGCGGCGCAGCGGCCGAGCTGGCGTCGGTGAAGGGCGCGGACCGCGCGGCCAAGGCTGGCACGAAGGCGGCCAAGGGCCGGTCGGCACATCCGGTGCGGGCGGYCAAGACCGCAGCGCGCAAGAGCGGCGGCAAGACGGCCGCCAAGGCGCCGCGCCGACGCTGAGGGGTCTCAGCCGCGGCGCAGTTGCGCGCGCAGTTGTGCGTGCAG
>NZ_JBFUGN010001528.1:0-937 GCF_056402895.1 Rhizobacter sp. P3_B12
GCCCCCACGGCTGCACCAGCCTGAAGGTGCGCCAGCTGTCACGCCGCGTCAGCCAGCACTTCGACCGCATCGTCGCCGATGCCGACCTGAAGACGACGCAGTACTCGCTGCTGTCCCAGGTGGTGTCGCTCGGGCCGGTGAAGCCCGGCGTGCTGGCGTCTCACATGGAGATGGATGCGTCCACGCTGACGCGCAACCTGCAGCCGCTGGTGGCACAGGGCTGGGTCACGGTGGGGCCGGGCGAAGACGGGCGCAGCCGCGTCGTCGAGGCCACCGCGGCCGGCCGCGTCAAGCGCGATGAGGCGCGACGCGAGTGGAAGCGGGCGCAGGTGGCGTTCAACGAGCGGCTCGGCGACGAGCGCGTGATCCGGCTGCACGCGCTGATCGAGGAATGCCTCGCGGTGATGAACGAGACCGAGGCTGGCTCGGCGTCCTGACGGGTCCGGGCTCGCGCGGGCTCAGCGCGCCTGGCGTGCGACCTCCGCGCCCGGCTGCACGTCATCGCCGTAGGCCGCCTTCCAGCGCTCGGTCAGCTTCAGGTGCTCATCCAGCCGCGTCCCCGGCAGCCCGTCGTCGACCTCCCAGTTCGCCACCTTCGATTCGATCGCGAAATGAGACACCGGCGTGATCGCCGACGGGTCGTCCAGGCTGCCGACCGAGAGGTCCATGTGCTGCGAGCCCTCGTACGCGAAGCTCAGCGGCGTGCCGCAGTTCCCGCAGAAGCCGCGCAGCGCGAACTTCGACGACGCGTAGGTCTTCGGCGGCTCGGTCAGCCACTCGACCTGGTCGCGCCGCAGGTTCAGGAACGGCACGCGCGTGTTGCCGAAGGCCAGCTGGCACATGCGGCAGTGGCAGTAGTAGCCCTCGCGCTGCTCGGGCGATGCGCGGTAGCGGATGCGGCCGCACAGGCAGCCGCCTTCGAGCGCCGCGTTGGCCG
>NZ_JBFUGN010001529.1:0-935 GCF_056402895.1 Rhizobacter sp. P3_B12
CCCTGCGAACCAGCGACTCGTAGAGGGCCGTCTCCGGACTCTCGGCAAAGTAGGCCACGGGCTCGGTGCCAATGGCGAAACGACTCGACGTGTCGGCGGCCGGCGCAAGCCTCAATGCGCCAACACGAACTGAATCGGGATGAGCTCTGCTGCGCTGGACCCTGTACACCGTCTGGGAGACGGCCAACGAGGTCGTCGGTGCGTACTGAAGATCGTGAAGCTTCATCGGCCTGCTCTCAGTGGCCTTCCTGTCGAGCAATCGCTGTCACCTGCTCGGCAAGACCTTGCTCGATGGCCTGGCGCGGGGTCAGGCCGCCCAGTGCACCATGAGGCGATTCGAGGAACGACAACAACGCCCATCCCTCCGACACCCCCAGCGCCGACGAGATCTGTGGCAGCGCATCCCACACCAACGGCTCGAACTGCCAGCGTGGCATCCGGTAGCCCCGCTTGACCTGCGTCAGGCCGATGGCACGCCCCTTCGCGATCCACGCATTGACCGTGACGCGGGTGGCACCCACGAGCTGCGCTGCCTCGTCGGTGGAGAGCATGTCGGAGGCTGCCAGCCGCTGCTGGCGTGCCACCAATGAACCCGCAAGCAGCGCCCGGGTTTCGCTGACGGGCGCGTAGTCGCCGGCCCTGGCAGGCGTCTGCCGGCGTCTCGTTCCCGAAGAGGATGCCGCGTTGGCGGACGACACAGGATTCTTCATGACCCACCTCTGACGGCGCCATCCGGAAAGGATGGTCAATTCGTAAAGTTGGATTATGCGGTTCCGTTCGTCGTCTCAGGCCTGTTCATTCAACCCAGATGCGCCGCCAGCTGATCGAACGTGCCGCCATAGCCCTGCTCCAGCGACGGCTGCAGTTCGTCGAAGAACCTGCGCTCGGCCGCCTCCTCGCCGAACGGGTTGGCTTTCAGCCGCACGGTGGTGATG
>NZ_JBFUGN010001530.1:0-934 GCF_056402895.1 Rhizobacter sp. P3_B12
ACAGCAAGGCCGGCACGCTGAGCCCGCTGATGGGCCGCAGCGCCGCCGCGCGCCAGGCCTCCAACCTCGCGATCGCGCATGCGCCCGCGCCGGTGGAGCCGCGCCTGATCGAGCAGGCGCAGTCGCTGTCGCTCACCGCGGCGAGCGACAACGTGCCGCTCGATGAAGTCACGCGCGACCTCGACCTCCTGTCGCATGAAGCGCAGGCCGCGGCGCAGCCCGAGCTGGTCGCCGCCGTCGAGCATGCCAAGGACGCGATCGCGCATTCGCACAACACCGAAGAGGTGGCGGCCGCGCGCGAGCAGCTCTCCGAGGCGCTGTCCGATTTCGTCCACACCGCCACCGACCCGGTGCTCGACATGCCCGAGGCCGCGCCGGCCAAGGTGCAGCCGGCCCTGTCGGCGGCACCGGCCAGCATGGCCACCRACCTCGGCGACGATCCCGAGATGCGCGAGATCTTCCTCGAGGAAGCGCGCGAGGTGATCGAGACCGCCGAGACGGCGTTGAAGACGCTGGCGCATGCCAGCGCCGACGTCGAGCAGCAGACCACCGTGCGCCGCGCATTCCACACGCTGAAGGGCAGCTCGCGCATGGTCGGGCTGAAGGACTTCGGCGATGCCGCATGGGCCTGCGAGCAGGTCTACAACACCTGGCTGGCCGGCCAGAAGGCCGCCGACCCGACGCTGCTGAATTTCTCCAACGAAGCGCTCGCCTACTTCGCGAAGTGGGTCGATGCGATCGCCGCACAGAACGTCACCGGCTTCCATGCCGCGGTGGTGAAGGCCGCCGCCGACGCGCTGGGCCGTGGCGATCCGGTGCCGCCGATCAAGGCCGGCCCGGCCGCGCCGGTCCCGCTGATGTCGCTGTCGTTCGGCGACGCCGCGGCTGCGAAGCCGGCCGCCGCTGCGCCGGTGGCCGCCAGGCCGGTGATCAC
>NZ_JBFUGN010001531.1:0-931 GCF_056402895.1 Rhizobacter sp. P3_B12
GGGTCGAGCGGGTCGAGCGGGATGCCGCGCACCTCGGTGACGTAGATCAGCTTGTCGGCCTGCAGCTCGCTGGCCGTGCTGGCGGCCACGTCTTCCATGCTGAGGTTGAAGGCCTCGCCGGTGGGCGAGAAGCCGAACGGCGACAGCATCGCGAGCGCGCCGATCTCGACCAGCTTGCGGATCCCGCTTGCATCGATCTTGCGCACCAGCCCGGTGTGCTGGAAATCGACGCCGTCGACGATGCCGACCGGGCGTGCGGTGATGAAATTGCCGGAGACGACGCGGATCTGGCTGTGCGCCATCGGTGTGTTCGGCAGGCCTTGCGAGAAGGCGGCCTCGATCTCGTAGCGCAGCTGGCCGGCGGCCTCCTGCGCGCAGTCGAGCGCGAGCGGGTCGGTGACGCGCATGCCGTGGCTGAAGCGCGAGGTGTGGCCCTTGGCGCGCAACTGCTCCTCGACCTGCGGCCGGAAGCCGTGCACCAGCACCAGCTTGATGCCCATCGCGTGCAGGATCGCGAGATCCTGCGCGAAGGCCGACAGCTTGCCGGCGGCGATCAGCTCGCCGGCGATGGCCACGACGAAGGTCTTGCCGCGGTGCGCATGGATGTGCGGCGCCACCGAACGGAACCACGGCACGAAGGTGTGGGGGAAGACGAGGTTCATGGCGGGGCCGCACGACCGGCCGCAGTTTGAAATAATCGACGATTTTGCACGAAGGCTTCGAGTGACCTCTGCCCCGCGCCGCGGCCCAACGCCGCTGGCCAAACCCGCTGGTGCCAAACCGGCCGTTGCCAACCCGATCCCACCGATCACCTTCCCCGAATCGCTGCCGGTGTCGTCGCGGCGCGACGAGATCGCGCAGGCCATCGAGGCGAACCAGGTCGTGAACGTCTGCGGCGAGACCGGCTCCGGCAAGACCACGCAGCTGCCGA
>NZ_JBFUGN010001532.1:0-931 GCF_056402895.1 Rhizobacter sp. P3_B12
GTTCAGGCTGGTCGACGGCTCCTGGAAGATCATGCCGATCTTGCCGCCGCGCACGCTGCGCATGCGCGATTCGGGCAGCGCGAACACATCCTCGCCCTCGACGTTCAGCGAACCCTGCGTGACGCGGCCGTTGTCGGGCAGCAGGCGCATCAGCGCGAGCGCCGTCATGCTCTTGCCGCAGCCGGATTCGCCGACCAGCGCGAAGGTCTCGCCGCGCGCGATGGTCAGGCGCAAGCCGTCGATGGCCTTCACGAGGCCGGCCTCGGCGTCGAGCGCCACCTTCAGATCTTGGACTTGCAGCATGGCAACGGCAGCTCAGCGAGTGGTACGGTCGACGCGGGCCAGGCGGCCCAGCGGGTTGCGGCGCGGGCGGAAGCTGCGCGCCCGCGGATCGAAGGCATCGCGCACGCCGTCGGCGAACAGGTTGGCGGCCAGCACCAGCGCCACCATGAAGCTGAACGCGGCGGCGAACGACCACCACACCACCGGGTCGCGCGACATCTCGTTGCGCGCCAGGTTGATCATGCCGCCGAAGCTGTTCATCGACGGATCGACGCCGACGCCGACGTACGACAGCACCGCCTCGTACRGGATCAGCGCCGAGAAATCGAGCACCGTCGTGATGATGATCAGGTGCACGACGTTCGGGAAGATGTGGCGCAGCATGATGCGCCACGAGCTGACGCCGAACGCCGTGGCGGCCTGCACGTAGTCGAGCTCGCGCAGCTTCATCGTCTCGGCGCGCAGCAGCCGGCACAGCGTGGCCCAGCCGGTCAGGCCGAGGATCACGCACAGCAGGAAGAGCCGCACGTCGGCGCGCTCGGCGCCGGTCTCGAACAGGTCGGGGTGGGTGTCGATGAAGACCTGCATCATCAGCACGCAGGCGGCGATCAGCAGCACGTTGGGCACCGACGACAGCGTCGTGTAGAGG
>NZ_JBFUGN010001533.1:0-926 GCF_056402895.1 Rhizobacter sp. P3_B12
AGCGCGCCCTGCGCCGCCACGCGCGCGCTCGCCATCGTCGCGGTCAGCAGGTAGCCGCCGGTCGGCGCTTCCCAGTCGAGCATCTCGCCGGCGACGAACACGCCGGGCAGCGCACGCAGCATCAGCGCGTCATCCAGCGCCGCGGCACGCACGCCGCCGGCGCTGCTGATCGCCTCGTCGATCGGCCGCGCCGCGCCGAGCACGATGCGCAGGCCCTTGATGTGCGCGGCCAGGCGCTGCACGTCGGCCATCTCCGCCTTCGGCACCAGCTCGTGCAGCAGGCTCGCCTTCACGCCATGCAAGCCGAGGCGCGTCTTCAGGTGCGTCGACAGCGAGCGCGGCCCGCGCGGGTGCGCGAGCTCGGTTTCCACCCACTCCAGCGGGCGCGCCGGCAGCAGGTCGAGCGCGAAGCTCGCCTGGCCCTGCGCGGCGATGGCATCGCGCAGCCGCGCCGACGCGGCATACACCAGGCTGCCTTCGACGCCGGTCTGCGTGACGACGAACTCGCCCGGCTGCCGCCAGCCATCGTCGAGCGCGATCGCCACCGACTTCAACGGCTCGCCGGCGAAGCGGCTGCGGAAATGCTCGCTCCACGCTGTAGCCACGTCGAAGCCGCAGTTCGACGGCTGCAACGGCGCCACGTCGACCGCGCGCTGCGCGAGCCACGGCAGCCACGCGCCGTCGGAGCCGAGCCGCGACCAGCTGCCGCCGCCCAGCGCCAGCAGCACGGCATCGGCGCGCACGGCATGCTCGCCGTTGGCCGATGCGAAGCGCAGCGCGCCGTCGTCGCCCCAGCCGAGCCAGCGCTGGCGCATGTGGAAGCGCACGCCGGCCGCGCGCAGCCGCTGCAGCCAGGCGCGCAACAGCGGCGCCGCCTTCATGTCGGTGGGAAACACGCGGCCCGAGCTGCCGACGAAGGTGTCGAT
>NZ_JBFUGN010001534.1:0-924 GCF_056402895.1 Rhizobacter sp. P3_B12
ATCCGGGGGCACGACCACGACGACAGGCGGGTTGCCGGTGGGCGTGGACGCGGGATTCGAAGGCGGTAGAGGCACCGTCTGGCACCCGGCCAGCAAGACGACGGCAGCCACGGCGGCCGCACGGGCCCAGGACGAGGAAGTCAGAAAGGAAGGCATCCGGCGATTCTAGGGACGCCGGGCTATATCCCTGTGTCGAATAAACAAGCAACGAAAATGTTCTTCCAGCTTATATATGAGCGCCCGTACAGTCGCCCCTCTCGTGCTGACGGGCAACCTGCGCCGCGCGTGCGAATGACGAGGAAAATGCCGGGTCTGCCGGCGCGCCGGCACCACGTATTCCACTGACCCCAGAACCGAACTCAAGGCGATGTATCAATACACCCCGTTCGACACCCAGTTCGTCAAGCAACGCGCGGCCCAGTTCCGCGACCAGCTCCAGCGCAACCTCGCCGGCACGCTGGGCGATGACGAGTTCCGCGCGCTGCGCCTGCAGAACGGCTGGTACATCCAGCGCCATGCGCCGATGTCCCGCATCGCGGTGCCGTACGGCGAGCTGAGTGCCACGCAGCTGCGCATGCTGGCGCGCATCGCCCGCGAGTTCGACCGCGGCTACGCCCACTTCACGACCCGGCAGAACTGCCAATACAACTGGATCCCGCTGCCGAAGGCGGCCGACGTGATGGACCTGCTGGCCTCGGTCAGCATGCACGGCATCCAGACCAGCGGCAACTGCATCCGCAACATCACGAGCGACTGCTTCGCCGGCGTCGCGGCCGACGAGCTCATCGACCCCCGCCCCTACAGCGAGATCCTGCGCCAGTGGAGCACGCTGAACCCCGAGTTCGCGTTCCTGCCGCGCAAGTTCAAGATCGCCGTCAGCGGCGCGCGTGAAGACCGCGCCGCGATCGCGTGGCACGACATCGG
>NZ_JBFUGN010001535.1:0-923 GCF_056402895.1 Rhizobacter sp. P3_B12
GGCTGGGGGCTCATGCCGAGGCGGCCGGCGCCCCAGGGGGCGCCGACTCCACTGCGAAGATCGGCTTTGGGGATGCATCGGCAAACTCCCTCCACTCACTTCGTTCGTTGTGGTCAAACAGTGCCGATGAGTYWGTCTACGAAGCGCGCTGGCGCGCGCCATCCCCAAAGCCGAYCTTCTCCGTCGCCYCAGAARTCGCCCCCMGSCCAKYCCSWCACCCGCCGCKMARCACCASCCGCTCTTGTTGGGGGAAAAGACTGAAGTGATCGACGAGCATGCGAGCGGCTGCGCGCTCGTTCCTCATTTGTTCGCTTGTCACCTCCCCAGAGAGCGGTGATGCCCGAAGGCGCGTGGGGGGAGGCCGTGGAGCGCCAATAAAGACGGGTCGCCGGAGCTGGCTGGTTTCATGGCCCGCGTGCGCCAGCACGCTTCGTGMACTGACTGTCGCCGACTGTTTGACCACAACGARCGMAGYGAGTGGCGGGAGTTTCGGCGACGGGCCATGAAACCAGTCAGCGCAGGGGAGTCATCGCCCCGCCAGGGGCGATGACCGACCCGGCCGGCGCGCCACGRCCTCCCCCCACGCGCCTTCCGCGCCACCCCAGCGAACGCAAAAGCTATGAACAGCTGTTGACCAACTTCCCGTACAGCGTGTTGAGGTCCAGCTGCGACGCAAACCCCGCCGGCGCGTGCCCCGAGTAGAAGCCCGTGTCGCGCAGCCCGCTCAGGAACGGATTGCTGAGGTACTGCTGGCTGAAGTTGCCGGTGCCCGTGAAGTAGAACGAGAACAGGTGCGCCGGATCGAGCGCGAACTCGCCGCGGTAGCTCGCGCCGTCGTTGCCGTCGTCCCAACCCCACGGCGTGTTGGCCGAGTTGGTGCTGCAGGTCTTCAGGCCCGAACCGCAGCCACCGCTGGTGTCGCC
>NZ_JBFUGN010001536.1:0-916 GCF_056402895.1 Rhizobacter sp. P3_B12
GCGTGGCGCCGTCCCGCGCATCGGGCGGCAAGGGGTCGGCCGGTGGTCTGGCGTCGGCGGGCGCCGTCCAGTCGAAGTGCGCCGGCATCGCCGCATCGAGTTGCGCGAACGCGAGGCAGGCGTCGCAGACCTTGTCGGTCTGCGTCTGCCGCTCCTTGCCGGCCTGCGCGTGCCCGGGCGCGGGCAGCCCGTGCGACAGCGCATGCGCGAGCCACAGCTGCGGGGTCAGCAGGACCGACCCGGCGAGCAGGGCAAGGCGAAGGAAGCGCAGCAGGGCCATCGAGGGTGTCGTGCGAGAACGCACCGAGCGCCTGGAAAATAGCACACGCCGGCAGGGCGGCGCGCGATTCACGACAATGCGGGGTCGATGCGACGACTTTGCAAAGGACGCTGACCGATGACCGTGCGCGAGATCCTCAAGATGGGCGACCCCCGGTTGCTGCGCATTGCGCCGCCGGTGCCGCGCGAGCAACTGGGCAGCCGCGAGCTGCAGCAGCTGATCGACGACATGTTCGACACGATGCACCATGCCAACGGAGCCGGGCTCGCGGCGCCGCAGATCGGCGTCGACCTGCAGCTGGTGATCTTCGGCTTCAAGAACAACACGCGCTACCCCGATGCGCCCGCGGTGCCGGAGACGGTGCTGATCAACCCGACGATCGTGCCGCTGTCCGATCTGCGGGAAGCGGGCTGGGAAGGCTGCCTGTCGGTGCCGGGGCTGCGCGGCATGGTGCCGCGCCATGCGCGCATCCGCTACACCGGCCTCGATCCGCAGGGCAACCTGATCGACCGCGAGGCCGAGGGCTTCCATGCCCGCGTCGTGCAGCATGAGTGCGATCACCTGATCGGCAAGCTCTATCCCACACGGATCGAGGATTTCAGCCAATTCGGCTTCACCAGCGTGCTGTTCCCGGAC
>NZ_JBFUGN010001537.1:0-909 GCF_056402895.1 Rhizobacter sp. P3_B12
TCGTAGTGCCGCACCATCTTCGCCGACACGCCCGAGCGTTGCGCCGCTTCGCCGATGTTCATCGAGCCGCTCCCTTCCAGCGCCGCAGCAGCAGCGCATTGCCGACCACGCTGACGCTGCTGAAGGCCATCGCCGCGCCGGCGATCACCGGGTTCAGCAACCCGAAGGCGGCCAGCGGGATGCCGACCACGTTGTAGACGAAGGCCCAGAACAGGTTCTGGCGGATCTTGCGCTGCGTGAGGCGCGCGATCTCGAGCGCATCGGCCACCAGCCGCGGATCGCCGCGCATCAGCGTGATGCCCGCCGCCTGCATCGCGACATCGGTGCCGCTGCCCATCGCGATGCCGACATCGGCGGCCGCCAGCGCCGGTGCATCGTTGATGCCGTCGCCGACCATCGCGACGCGCGCGCCGCCGTGGCGCAGCGTCTCGACGAGCGCGGCCTTGTCCTGCGGCAGCAGCGCGGCATGGACCTCGGTGATGCCGAGTTCGCGCGCCAGCTTGCCCGCCGCACCGGCGCCGTCGCCGGTCAGCAGCAGGCAGCGCACGCCGCGCGCCTGCAGCTGGCGCACCGCCTCGGCCGCGGTCGGCTTCGCGGCGTCGCCGAAGGCGAGCAGGCCGCGCAGCCGCGGCACCGCGCCCGCCTCGCCCAGCCACGAGACGGTGCGGCCCTCGGCCTGCAACGCATCGGCCCGCGCCTGCAGCGGCGACAGGTCGATGCCCTGCTCCACCATGAAGCGGCTGCTGCCGAGCCACAGCGCGCGCCCGCCGACCTCGCCCGACAGGCCCCGGCCGGCGACGCTGCGCACCTGGCCGGCCGTCGTGATCGCGAGGCCGTCGTGCTTCGCCGCGGCCAGCACCGCCGCCGCCAGCGTGTGCTCGCTGCCGGCCTGCAGCGCCGCGCTGTCGG
>NZ_JBFUGN010001538.1:0-904 GCF_056402895.1 Rhizobacter sp. P3_B12
CAGCACGGCCGCTTCGCCGCAGATGAGTTCATCGGGCATCGGCGAAGGCGTCGGTGGCCGTGACCAGCGCCGACGTGATGCCCGGCTCCATCGACGAATGCCCGGCATCGGGCACCACGACCAGCTGGGCCGAGGGCCATGCATCGGCCAGCGCGAAGGCATAGCGCACCGGGCAGATCACGTCGTAGCGGCCGTGCACGATGGTGCAAGGCAGGTGGGCGATGCGCGGCACGCCGGCGAGCAGCTGGTTGGGCGTGAGGAAGGCGCCGTTGACGAAGTAGTGCGCCTCGAGCCGCGCGAGGTTCAGCTCGAAGACGGCGTCCTGCGGCCGCAGCGGCTCGACCGGCAGCGGGATGAGCCGCAGGCAGGCGCCCTCGTAACTGCTCCAGGCGCGCGCCGCGGGGGCGTGCACGGCGGGGTCGGGGTTGCTCAGGCGGCGCTGGTAGGCCGCGAGCAGGTCACCGCGTTCGTCGGGCGGGATGGCACCGGCGAAGACCTCCCACTCCTTCGGAAAGAACTGCCGCATGCCGTGCAGCCACCACTGCTGCTCCTCGGTGCTGGCGAGCCAGATGCCGCGCAAGACGAGGCCGAGGCAGCGCTCGGGGTGCGCCTGTGCATAGGCCAGCGACAGCGTGGAGCCCCACGAGCCGCCGAACACCAGCCATTGCGCGATGCCGAGCCGCTCGCGCAGGCGCTCCAGGTCGGCGATCAGCAATGCGGTGGTGTTCTCGCGGCATTCGCCGGAGGGCGTGGACTTGCCGGCGCCGCGCTGGTCGAGGAGCACGATGTGGTAGCGGGCGGGATCGAAGAAGCCCCGGTCGGCTGCCGAGGTGCCGGCGCCGGGGCCGCCGTGCACGAAGATGACCGGGATGCCGGCGGGATTGCCGCTGCGCTCCCAGTAGAG
>NZ_JBFUGN010001539.1:0-904 GCF_056402895.1 Rhizobacter sp. P3_B12
CTTCCAGGCGGTGCCGGCGATGTCCAGGTGCGCCCAGCGGTACTTGGCGGTGAAGCGGCGCAGGAACATCGCCGCGGTGATCGCACCGCCGGCGCGCGGGCCGACGTTGCCCATGTCGGCGAAGTTGCTCTTCAGCGCCTCGTCGTATTCCTCGTCCAGCGGCATGCGCCAGGCCGGGTCGAGCGCGCTCTGGCCGGCGGCCAGCAACTCGGCGGCCAGCGCGTCGTCGGCGGTGAACAGGCCCGAGTTGTGGTGGCCCAGCGCGATCACGCAGGCGCCGGTCAGCGTCGCGATGTCGACCACCACCGCCGGCTTGAAGCGCTCGGCGTAGGTCAGCGCATCGCACAGGATCAGCCGGCCCTCGGCATCGGTGTTCAGGATCTCGATCGTCTGGCCCGACATGCTGGTGACGACGTCGCCCGGCTTCACCGCACGGCCGCTGGGCATGTTCTCGCAGGCCGGGATGATGCCGATCAGGTTCAGCTTCGGCTTCAGTTCGGCCACCGCGCGCAGCGTGCCGAGCACGCTCGCGGCGCCACCCATGTCGAACTTCATCTCGTCCATCTCGGCGGCCGGCTTGATCGAGATGCCGCCGGTGTCGAAGGTGATGCCCTTGCCGACCAGCACGATCGGCGCCTGCGTCTTCGCGGCACCTTCGTAGCGGGCGACGATGAAGCGCAGCGGCTCGTCGGAGCCCTGGGCGACCGCGAGGAACGAGCCCATGCCGAGCTTCTCGACCGCCTTGCGGTCCAGCACCTCGACCTTCAGGCCGTGGTCCTTCGCGAGCTTCTTCGCCTGCTCGGCGAGGAAGGTGGGCGTGCAGTGGTTGCCCGGCCGGTTCGCGCATTCGCGGGCCAGCGCGACGCCGTTGCCGATCGCCTCGCCGACCGCCAGCCCCGATTGC
>NZ_JBFUGN010001540.1:0-900 GCF_056402895.1 Rhizobacter sp. P3_B12
CCGCGACGGCGATGCCCGGCGCGTGCTGGCGCGCCTGACGCAGGGCCTGCGCGGTGGCGACATCCTGCTGCTGCACGACGGCCATTGCGCCACCACGCCCGACGGCCGGCCGGTGGTGCTGGAGGTGCTGCCGGCACTGATCGCGCAGGTGCGGCAATCGGGGCTGCGCTTCGTGCGGCTGGGCGATGCCTGGCCTGTGCGCCCGGCGCTGGCGACGTCCCACACCGCCCCCGCCGCATGAAGCCGGTCGCGATCACGCGGATGACGGTCACGAGCGCACTCGGGGCCGGCAACGAGACCCACCTGCAGGCGCTGCGCGACGGCCGCAGCGGGCTCGCACCGTGCCGCTTCGAGGATGTCGCGCTGGCCTGCCATGTCGGCGAAGTCGCCGGCGTCGATGCGATCGCGCTGCCGGCCGAGCTCGAAGCCTACGAGTGCCGCAACCATCGCCTCGCGTGGCTCGGCTTGCAGCAGAACGGTTTCCGCGCGGCGGTGCGTGCGGCGCGCGAGCGCCATGGCGCGCAGCGCGTCGCGGTGCTGCTGGGCAGCAGCACCTCCGGCATCCTGCAGACCGAGCATGCGTACCGAAGGCGCGGGCCCGACGGCGCGCTGCCGGCCGATTTCCACTACGCCGAGACGCACAACACCGGCTCGCTGGCGCGCTTCGTCGCGCTCGCGCTGCAGCTCGACGGCCCGCAGTGGGTGGTGTCGACGGCCTGCTCGTCGAGCGCCAAGGTGTTCGCGGCCGCCGCGCGGCTGATGGAGCTCGGCTGGATCGACGCGGCGGTGGTCGGCGGCGTCGACAGCCTGTGCCTGACGACGCTGTACGGCTTCAACTCGCTGGAGCTGCTGTCGCCGCAGATCTGCCGGCCCTGGGATGCCGGCCGCAAGGGGCTGTCG
>NZ_JBFUGN010001541.1:0-899 GCF_056402895.1 Rhizobacter sp. P3_B12
CCTCATCAGCGTCAGCGAAGCGGCCTACCTGCAGGCGGCCCTGGTCCGCCAGCGCCTGCGCGCCGAACAGGAGGCCTCATCAGCGTCAGCGAAGCGGCCTACCTGCAGGCGGCCCTGGTCCGCCAGCGCCTGCGCGCCGAACAGGAGGCCCAGGCGCGGGCCCTGGTGGCGATGCCGCTGGGCACCTGCGCCAACTGCGACGAACGCTGTGACCCGGCCACGCGCTACTGCGACCCCGACTGCCAGAGCGACCACGCCCAACGCGAGGGCCGCCTGGCCGACGCCTCCAACCTGCGGGCCTGACGCCCGCACCTCCACATGAACCGACAGAACGCATTGCGGCCCGAGCGGCTGCAAGGGAAGGGTGTTGCCCRATGAGTACCGCAGTGATGGCCCTRTGCTGGCCCATCCGTATGCCGCCGACCCAGAAGGCGGTGCTGATCAGCCTSGCYGACCAGGCCAACGACCAGGGCAGTTGCTGGCCCTCGATCGCCACGATCTCCCTGCGCACGTGCTTCGGYGARCGCGCGGTGCGCAACGCCGTGCGYTGGCTSGAGGAGCATGGGCTGATGGCGGTCGRCCTCGGGCGCAAGCGCTCCAACGTSTACACGCTSGCGCTGCACCGMATCCAGGCCATCTGCGAGGCACAGGCGCAAGCCCGAGCCCAGGCRCGTGCCGAAGCCGCTGAAGCGGAGGACGCCTTCGCCCCGACCGCAGGCGCCTTCGAGGCCCTGCTGCGGTCCGCAGGCCCGGCCCACGGATCTGCTCAATCGAGCCCACGCGACCCGGCACGAGGTGCCGCCCATCACCGCTCCATGTCGCGGTCGCTGACCGGCACCACGTGCCGGCAAGCGGCACCAGATGCCGGTGAGCGGCACGAGATGCCGCATGCGGTGACC
>NZ_JBFUGN010001542.1:0-898 GCF_056402895.1 Rhizobacter sp. P3_B12
GACCACCGCATCGCGCCCGGCAACCAGGCGCGCGAGTTGCACATCGTCGTGCACGTCGGCCGCGAGCAGGTCGACGGTCGGCAGCATCGCCAGCGCCTTCGCGCGCTGCGGCTGCCGGCTCGGCACCGTCAGCCGGCCGCCACCGCCGCCGCTGCGCTGGATCAACTCGGCGCACAGCGCCCGGCCGAGGAAGCCGGACCCACCGATGACCAGCAGGTTCATCGGCCGGCTTCCGTTCATGGCAGGCTGCCGTCGGGCGGCGGCGCGGTCACTTCGCGCGGGCCGACCGGCTTGCCCAGCCGCGCCTTCAGCGAGGCGGTCTGCAGCGCCGTCGGGTCGTTCAGCAGCGTCGCGTACAGCAAGGTGTTGGACATCACCTTCTTCACGTAGTCGCGCGTCTCGTTGAATGGGATGTTCTCGATCCAGATCGCCGGCTCGAGCTTCGGCCCGTCGCGCCAGCGCCGCGGCCGGCCCGGGCCGGCGTTGTAGGCGGTCGCGCTCAGCACCTGCGAGCCACCGAAATCGTCGAGCAGCAGCCGCAGGTAGCTCGAGCCGAGCTGCACGTTGGTCGGCACGTCCATGATCTGCGCCGGGTCGTAGGCCATGCCGATGCGCTTGGCGACGTTCTTCGCGGTCGGCTGGATCACCTGCATCAGCCCGTAGGCGTTCGCGCTGGAGCGGATGTCGGGCTGGAAGCGCGATTCCTGGCGCATCACGCCGTAGATCAGCGCCGGGTCGACCGCGGTCGATTTCGAGGCCGCCATCACCTCGGCGCGGAACGGCGTCGGGTAGCGCTGCGCGATGTCGATCTCGCTGCGCGTGCGGTCGCTGGTGTTGACGCAGCGGTCCCAGACGCGCCGGTCGCAGGCGAGCTGCGCCGCGGCGAGCAGCTCGCGCT
>NZ_JBFUGN010001543.1:0-897 GCF_056402895.1 Rhizobacter sp. P3_B12
GCAGCAGCGCGGCCACCGTGCTCCCGGCCACGGCCGCGAAGCGCGGCCGCTGCGTGAGCAGGTAGACGGCCAGGCAAGCCACCAGCAAGGCGTGCGAGCCGACTTCGGGATCGACCCAGCGGCCGGCGAGCGGCGGAAGGGCCAGCACGACGGCATCGGCCAGCCGCCGCCGGCCGATGAAGGCCACCAGCGCGGAGGCCGCGGCAAGCGCGAACGGCGTGGCCACGAAGCGCCAGGAATCCGGCGTGAGGAAGTAGCCGCCGCATGCCACGAGCAGCAGGGCGATGACGGCCAGTTGCGTGTTGCGATGCATGGAAGGAGTCGGTGGCGGCAGATCGGGGGGAGGGCAGTTTCGCACGCGACGCGGGGGCTTCGCACTGCCGCACGGCGTTTCGCACCGGCCGCCCTCGTGAGGGACGTGACGGGCCGAGCATGGCGGACACCACCACACCGCTGACCAGCCTGAAGGAGATTCCCATGAGCGTAGGCGTCATGTCGC
This sequence comes from Rhizobacter sp. P3_B12, assembly GCF_056402895.1. Taxonomy (NCBI): domain Bacteria; kingdom Pseudomonadati; phylum Pseudomonadota; class Betaproteobacteria; order Burkholderiales; family Sphaerotilaceae; genus Rhizobacter; species Rhizobacter sp. P3_B12. The sequence continues at coordinate 500 of NZ_JBFUGN010001543.1, forward strand.
CGATGTCCCACTTCGGACCCATGGGTCACTACGGCTCGATGGGCCACATGGGATCCCCGGGCGCCACGCATGCCGGTGGCTGCCACCCGGTCGACGAGTCGGCCGAGGTGCAACTGAGCACCGAGCTGCCGAGCGAGGATGCGTCGGTCGAAGGCGCCTGCGGTGCCGAAGGCCAGGACGGCGAAATGGACCCGAACGCCACCACGATGAACCCGCAGCTGCTGGAGATGCTGGCGTACATGATGATGCAGTTCATGGCTGCCTTCCAGCAGAATCCCTCGTCAGACGGAGGCGGTGGCGGAGGGGGCGGCGGCAGTCTCTCGGGCCTTGGTGGCGTGGGTGGCGGCGGTGGCGGAGGGTGGGGCGGCGGCGAGGCCGTGGCAGCCGCACCGGTAGAA
>NZ_JBFUGN010001544.1:0-896 GCF_056402895.1 Rhizobacter sp. P3_B12
TACCTGCAAGGCGCGAACCCGGCGCAGGCGCTCGGATACAGCGGCCTGGCGTACGTCTGCGCGAAAGACTACGACCTCGGCGGTTCGGCGCAGGTCGAAAACCACACCTTCGAGATCCAGGGTGCTCTCGCCTACTCGCTCGGCAGCGCGGTGCCCGACGTGGACCCGAGCCGCGCGCTGCTGGATCTGCTGATGAACGGCCGCTACGGCGCCAACATCGCAAGCGACCGGCTCGACGGCATGCAGGACTGGTCGGACTACTGCGTCGCGGCCGGCCTGGTCATGTCGCCCGCGCTGACCGAGCAGATCTCCGCGGCCGAGCTGGTGCAGCTGCTCGGGCGGCTCACGAACACCGCGCCGGTGTGGAGCGCGGGGAAGCTGAAGATGATCCCCTACGGCGACAGCCCGGAGGCAGGTCTCGGGCGCACCTTCACGCCCAACGTGAAGCCGGTCTACGACCTCACCGACGACCACTTCATACCGAGCCCTGGCGAGCCGCCTGTGAAGCAGGAGCGCAAGAGCCCGGCCGACGCGAAGAACCATTTCCGGGTTCAGTACCGCAACCGGGCGAACAGCTACAACGTCGACGTGGCCGAGGCGAAGGACCAGGCGGACATCGATGCGCACGGGTTGCGCTCCGAGGCGATCGTGAAGGCCGACTGGATCACCGACGGCGCCGTCGCCCGCCTGGTCGCCCAGCTGATGCTGCAGCGCTCTCTGTACATCCGCGCGACCTACACCTTCAAGTTGCCGGCGAACTTCAGTTTGCTGGAGCCGATGGACCTGGTCACGCTGACCGACGTGGGCCTCGGGCTGGACAGGCACCCGGTGCGCATCACCGCCACCGACGAGGAGAACGACGACGGCGACCTGACGGTGAAGGCCGAGGACTTCCC
>NZ_JBFUGN010001545.1:0-896 GCF_056402895.1 Rhizobacter sp. P3_B12
GACGGACACTGCGGCCCTCGTCGGGCGCACGCTGGCCCGGTCGGTCGCGGCCGGCCAGGGCGTGCGCCAGGCCACCTTGAAGGCCAGGCAATGGTTTGCCCCGGGCGACACCGTGCGCATCCGGGCCGTCGGCGACGGCTACGCGGTGGCCGGCTCGGGCGAGGCGATGACCGCCGGGATCGAGGGCCAGCCGGCGCGCGTGCGCACCGAAAGCGGCCGTCTCGTGACCGGCGTCGCGGTGGCAGAACACCAGTTGGAACTCGCATTGTGAAAAACTGTCCCAGGCACAACAATTCGGGTGAAACCCCTCAAGTCGCCACCGGGCGGGCCGATACACCGTGCATGTTGAAAGGCCGGGGCCTCTGTCCCGACCCAAGGAGTCCTTCATGAGCATCAAGATCGGCCATCAAGCAGAAGCAGCCGCGCCGACCCAGGCGGTCGGTGGCGCCACGCAGAAACAAGGGGCGACCGCCAAGCCCGCCGAGCAGGCCCCCCAGGCCGTCGGCGCCGCGTCACCCGAAGCCAGCACGACCGTCTCGCTGTCGAGCGCGGCTTCGTCGCTGACCGGCACCGGGTCGGCCAGCGCCGACTTCGACGCCGACAAGGTCAAGCGCATCTCCGACGCGATCGAGAACGGTTCGTTCAAGGTCAATCCGGAAGCCATCGCCGACAAGTTGATTTCCAACGCCCGCGAAGTCCTGGGTCATTGATCGTCATGCAGCAGCCGGTGAATCCCGCGTACGAAACCTCGCCCGAACTCGAGGCCACCCTCGGCGCGGTCGAGACGCAACTCGCCGCGTTGGGCGAGGCGCTGCGCACGCGCGACAGCGCGGCGATCGACCTGCACGCGACCGAGCTGCACCGCTCGCTGGCGCGCGCGGTCGACCACTTCTCCC
>NZ_JBFUGN010001546.1:0-895 GCF_056402895.1 Rhizobacter sp. P3_B12
CCGCGGCGCTGCGCGCGCTGTACCCGCGCCTCGTCTACTGCTCGATCACCGGCTTCGGCCAGACCGGCCCCTACGCCGAGCGCGCCGGCTACGACTACGCCATCCAGGGCATCGGCGGCCTGATGAGCGTGACCGGCGAGCGCGACGACCTGCCCGGCGGCGGCCCGCAGAAGGTGGGCGTCGCGGTGGCGGATCTCTTCACCGGCATGTACGCGAGCGTCGCGATCCTGGCCGCGCTGCGCCACCGCGATGCCACCGGCCAGGGCCAGGCCGTCGACATGGCGTTGCTCGACACCCAGGTCGCGATGCTCGCCAACCTCGGCGCCAACTTCCTCGCCACGGGCGCCGCGCCGCGGCGGGCCGGCAACGCCCACCAGAACATCGTGCCCTACCAGGTGTTCGAGACCTCGGATGGCCACCTGATCCTGGCGGTCGGCAACGACGGCCAGTTCGCGAAGTTCTGCGAGGTGGCCGGCCGGCCGGAGCTGGCCGCCGATCCCCGCTTCGCGCGCAATGCCGACCGCGTGCGCCATCGCGCGGCGCTGGTGCCGCTGCTGGAGGAGATCGTCCGGGCCCGGTCGAAGCAGCAGTGGCTGTCCGCCCTCGAGGCCGCCAAGGTGCCGTGCGGCGCGATCAAYGACCTGGCCGAGGTCTTCGCCGATCCGCAGGTCCAGGCCCGCGGCATGACGGTGCCGATGCCGCACCCGCTGGCCGACACGCTGCGGGTGGTGGCCAGCCCGATGAAGCTGTCCGGCACGCCGGTGCAGTACCGCCGCGCGCCGCCGCTGCTCGGCGAGMACACCGACGAGGTGCTGGCCGAGCTCGGATGGTCCGACGCCGAGCGCGCCGAGCTGCGCCGCCAGGACGTCCTCTAACTGACGAAGCCTCCCCCCGC
>NZ_JBFUGN010001547.1:0-891 GCF_056402895.1 Rhizobacter sp. P3_B12
TCCTCTAACTGACGAAGCCTCCCCCCGCGACACCCCCAAGGTCGGGGGATTGGCGCGCTCGGGGGGTGTCCTCCGCCGCCGGCCTGAACGACACTTGCAACCAAGGGTGACAAACCCGCACAAGCCGTTCATTCACGGACAGGGACGCCAACATGGACATGACCGAACTCGACCGCGCCGCCGCGCCCGCCCAACGCGACGCCGGCCTCGAACCGGACGAGCGCGATCACTGGCGCGACGTGGTCAACGAGCTGAGCGCCGAGATGGCGACGCCGCTGACCAGTGCGCTCGAACGCGTCACGACCCTCGCCGGCACCGGTCGCATCGACCGCGTCAGCCTGCGTTGCCTGGTGGAAGAACTGCAGAAGGCGCGCGCCATCAGCATCGCCGGCCAGCAGCTGGGCCGCCTGGCCTCCGGCCGGCTGCGCCAGACCCACGAGCGCCTGCCGCTCACGCAGACGCTGAAAGATGTGCTGACCCAGCGCGCCGCCGAGACCCAGGCGCGCGGCATCCACATCAAGCAGGTGCTGAAGCCGGCCGACGTGATCGTCGACGCCTCGCTGCTGTTCAGCCTGTTCAACGCGCTGCTGGACTGGTCGCTGCTGCACGCGCAGTCGACCATCGAGTACCGCATCGACATCAAGACCTGGCCGACGCATGCACGGCTGGTCAGCAAGTTCGCCTACCAGCCCGAGGACCAGGCCGAGCTGCCGCCCGCCACGGTCGAAGAAGGCTCACCGCTGGACTCGATCGCCTGGCGCCTGCTCGAGCAGACCGCGTGGACGATGGGCCTGCCGATCGAGCGCAAGATCGAAGGCAGCCACGTCACGCTGTCGATCGAATTCCCGCGCACCGTCAGCGAGCAGCTCGAGGGCCTGAGCATCCTCGAAC
>NZ_JBFUGN010001548.1:0-887 GCF_056402895.1 Rhizobacter sp. P3_B12
CCCCCTGGGGCGCCGACCGCCTCGGCATGAGCCCCCAGCCCATCCCCTCACCCGCCGCGCCGCACACGGAGACAGCCCAGTAGCTACTCCTTCACCGACCCGGTCATCCCCGACACATAGTGCTCGACGAAGAACGAGTAGATGAAGGCAACAGGCAGCGACCCGAGCAGCGCCCCCGCCATCAGCGAGCCCCAGTGGTACACGTCCCCCTCCACCAGCTCGGTGATCACCCCCACCGGCACCGTCTTCATCTCCGATGACGAGATGAAGGTCAGCGCGTAGATGAACTCGTTCCACGACAGCGTGAACGCGAAGATGCCCGCCGAGATCAGCCCCGGTACCGCCAGCGGCAGCACGATCTTGATCAGGATCTGCCAGCGGCTCGCACCATCGATCAGCGCGCACTCTTCCAGCTCGTACGGGATCGAGCGGAAGTAGCCCATCAGCAGCCAGGTGCTGAACGGGATCAGGAAGGTCGGGTACGACAGGATCAGCGCCATCCGGGTGTCGAACAGCCCGAGCTGGAAGATGATCGCCGCCAGCGGGATGAACAGGATCGACGGCGGCACCAGGTACGCCAGGAAGATCGCCGCGCCCGCCGGCTTCGCCCCCTGGAACCTCAGCCGCTCGATCGCATACGCCGCCAGCACCGAAGCCACCAGCGACAGGATCGTCGACGTCACCGACACCAGCACCGTGTTCCACAACCACTCCGGATACGCCGTCTCGAACAACAGCTTGTGGAAATGCGCGAACGTCGGCTTGATGATCCAGAACGGGTTGCCGCTGCGCGCCAGCAGCTCCTCGTTCGGCTTGAACGAGGTCACCACCATCCAGTAGAACGGGAACAGCAGCACGAACACGAAGATGCCGAGCGGGATGTAGAC
>NZ_JBFUGN010001549.1:0-886 GCF_056402895.1 Rhizobacter sp. P3_B12
CCGCGAAGCCGCCCGCCATGTCGCCGTACAGCGTGCAGTAGCCGGTCGCCATCTCGCTCTTGTTGCCGGTGGTCAGCACGATGCTGCCGAACTTGTTCGACAAGGCCATCAGCAGCGTGCCGCGCACGCGCGCCTGGATGTTCTCCTCGGTCGCGTCCTCGGCACGGCCGGCGAACTCGGCGGCCAGGCTGGCGCGGAACGCCTCGAACATCGGCACGATCGAGATCTCGTCGTAGCGCACCGACAGCCGCTCGGCCATGTCGCGCGCGTCGATCCACGAGATGTCGGCGGTGTACGGCGACGGCATCATCACCGCACGCACCTTGTCGGCACCGAGCGCATCGACCGCCACCGCCAGCACCAGCGCCGAATCGATGCCGCCGCTGAGCCCGATCAGCACGCCCGGGAATCCGTTCTTGCCGACGTAGTCGCGCACGCCGGTGACGAGCGCGGCCCAGGCCTGCGCCTCCAGCGACGGCACCGGCGCGATCGCACCGCTCGGCCGGCCGGCGTCGAAATCCACCAGCGTCAGCGCCTCCTCGAACATCGGCGCGCGTGCCGCGACGCGGCCCTGTGCATCCAGCGCGAACGACGCACCGTCGAACACCACCTCGTCCTGCCCGCCCCTCAGGTGCGAGTACAGAAGCGGCATGCCGGTGGCGCGCACCAGCGCCGCCATGCGCGCTTCGCGCTCCTCGAGCTTGCCGAGGTGGAACGGCGATGCGTTCAGCACGCACAGCACGTCGGCGCCGGCGGCCTTCGCCCGCTGCGCCGGCTCGTCGAACCAGGCGTCCTCGCAGATGTTGATCCCGAAGCGCAGGCCGTCGACCTCGAACACCACCGGCTCGAGCCCGGCATCGCGGCCCGATGCGAAATAGCGGCGTTC
>NZ_JBFUGN010001550.1:0-883 GCF_056402895.1 Rhizobacter sp. P3_B12
GGCGTGGCATCAAGGCCGGCGACAAGCTCTCGGGGACGCCGTTCGGGCGCTGAGTCCCCACGCATCTCCGCGCATCACCGCATGAAAAAAGCCGGTCCAGGGACCGGCTTTTTGCTGAGCGACGAACGCTCGTTCAGACGAAGTTCTTCTCGGCGAAGTCCCAGTTGACCAGCGAGGTCAGGAAGGTCTCGACGAACTTCGGGCGCAGGGTGCGGTAGTCGATGTAGTAGGCATGCTCCCACACGTCGATCGTCAGCAGTGCCTTGTCGGCGGTGGTCAGCGGAGTGCCGGCAGCGCCCATGTTGACGATGTCGACGCTGCCGTCGGCCTTCTTCACGAGCCAGGTCCAGCCCGAACCGAAGTTGCCGACGGCGCTCTTCGTGAAGGCTTCCTTGAACGACGCATAGCTGCCGAACTTCGCGGTGATCGCCGCAGCCAGCGCGCCCTTGGGCTCGCCGCCGCCGGCCGGCTTCATGCCGTTCCAGAAGAAGGTGTGGTTCCAGATCTGCGCGGCATTGTTGTAGATGCCACCGGAGGATTTCTTGATGATCTCTTCCAGGCTCAGGGACTCGAACTCGGTGCCCTTCTGCAGGTTGTTCAGGTTCACCACATAGGCGTTGTGGTGCTTGCCGTAGTGGTATTCGAGCGTTTCCTTGCTCAGGTGCGGAGCGAGGGCGTCTTGTGCGTACGGCAGCGGCGGCAGAGTGTGTTCCATGCGAATTCCTTTCGGGTATCGAGTCAGGTGGGGCGCATTGTAGGCAGAGGCGACGCGGGTTGCAGGCGCGCGTCCGATGACGTCACTTGCATCACGTCCACGGTCGCTCGGCCGTCCGACAGCACCGCGCCGAGCCGCTGCCCGACGGCGAGCGCCGCCACGCTGCCC
>NZ_JBFUGN010001551.1:0-882 GCF_056402895.1 Rhizobacter sp. P3_B12
CCCGTGGCGCAATCTGGCCGCGCTGCTCGCGGTGATGCTGGGCGTCGCGCTCGCGTTCTCGGTGCAGCTGATCAACCAGTCGGCGCTCGGCGAGTTCAGCTCGGCGGTGCGGGCGGTCAACGGCGAGCCGGATTTCGAGCTGCGCGGCCAGCGCGGCGGTTTCGACGAAGCGCTCTACGGGCGCGTGGCGACGCAGGCCCGGGTAGCCATCGCAAGCCCGATCGTCGAGCTCGACACCTATGCGTTCGACGCGCAAGGGCAGCGCGTGCCGCTGCATGTGGTGGGCATCGATGCGCTGGTGGTGGCGCGGCTGTCGCCGGCGCTGATGCCGCGGCCGGATGCAAGGCTCGACACGGATGCCGACCGCTTCGCGGTGCTGGCGGCCGATTCGATCTTCCTGAACGCGCAGGCGCAGCAGCAACTGGGGAATCCGCGCAGCGTGCGCTTGCAGACGAGCGCCGGCAGCGTCGAGCTGCTGGTGCGCGGCAGCATCGCGGCCAACGGCCCGGCGCTCGCGGTGATGGACATTGCCGGCGCGCAGGCAACGTTCGGCTGGCTCGGGCGGCTCAGCCGCATCGACGTGCGACTCGCACCGGGCGCCGACCGCGGCGCCGTGCTGCAGGCGCTGGCGCTGCCCGACGGCGTGCGCGCGGCGTCGCCGGACGAAGCGGCGCAGCGGGTGTCGAACGTGTCGCGCGCCTACCGCGTGAACCTGACGGTGCTCGCGCTGGTGGCGCTGTTCACCGGGGCGTTCCTGGTGTTCTCGATCCTGTCGCTGTCGGTCGCGAAGCGCCAGCCGCAGCTCGCGCTGCTTGGCGTGCTGGGCCTGGGGGGGCGTGAGCGCTTGCAGCTGGTGCTGGCGGAATCGGCACTGCTGGGGGC
>NZ_JBFUGN010001552.1:0-880 GCF_056402895.1 Rhizobacter sp. P3_B12
GTGCGAGCACAGCCAGCCCGCGTGTCCAGGAAGCAACCATGAGGGATCCTCCTTCGGGGTTCAGCCGACGATGCGGCCGTAGCGGTCGATCACCACCATTTCCACGTAGTGCGAGCCATGCGGGTTGTCGGGCGCATAGGCGAGGCGGTAGCCGCCCAGGTCGGTGCGCAGCGACGACAGCGCGTCGCGCATCCGCGCGCGCGTCGCGCCGCCGGCCTTGACGGCGGTGCGCGCCGCCTCGACCGCGACGCGCCCGGCGATGTAGCCCTCGAGCGTCGTGACACCCAGCGCGCCACTGCCGCCCAGCGCGGCCAGGTCGCTCTTGCACTGGCCGACCACGCCGACGCCCAGCGCCGACGGCCGCGGCACCACCAGGCTCATCACCACGCTGCGCCGCGTCGCGACCACGCCGTCGATCAGGTCCTGCCCGGCGAACGACGACGAGAAATGCATGCCCGGGTAGGCGCCGGTGTGCATGTGCTCGATGATCGACAGCACCGGCGCGGCGTTGGTGGTGAACATCACGCAATCGAGCCGCTGCGCCAGCAGCTGCTGCGCCACCGGCAGCAGCGAGCCGGCGTTGCGGTCGATCGGCACGACGGCCACCGGCTGCACGCCGAGCCGGCCCAGCGCGTCCTCCATCGCCAGCAGGTTGGCCTTCGAGGTGTCCTTCAGGTGCACGTAGCCGACGCGCTTGAAGCCGAACTCCTTCGCGTAGCCCACCATGCGCCGGTACTCCACGTCGTAGCCGGCACGCACGTGCACCGCGCCGGACGACGCCGCGCTGCGGATGCCCATGTTGCCGCTGGCCGTGCCGATCAGCGCGATCTGGTTCTTCTCGACCTGCGGCATGCAGGCCTCGGCCGCCGCCCCGCTGGTC
>NZ_JBFUGN010001553.1:0-879 GCF_056402895.1 Rhizobacter sp. P3_B12
TGGTGGAGGCCTGTGATGGAGGAGGGCAAGGGCGCGGTGTCAGCGCGCCGGAACCGGTGGGTGTCGATGGATGCCGCGCACGTACAGGCTCTGCGCGACCGGGAAGAGGCTGATTTCCTGCACGTTGACGTGCGCGGGCTGCTGGTGGATCCATTCGATGGTGCGGGCCAGGTCGTGCGCTTCGAGCGGCGCGAAGCCTTCGAAGCGGGCGGCGGCATCGAGGCCGGGCTGGCCGTCGAGCAGGCCGGTGCGGGTGGTGCCGGGCTGCACGCAGCTGACGCGCACGCCCGAGCCGTGCAGGTCGGCGCGCACGCAGCGCAACAGCTGCTGCGTGTAGGCCTTGCTCGCGGCATAGGCCGCCATCAGCGGGGCGGCGTCGTGCCCGGCGATCGAACCGAGCACCACCAGCGTGCCGCTGCCGCGCTGCAGCAGCAGCCGGGCGAGGTCGCGCACGACCAGCGTGGTGCCGAGCACGTTGGTGTTGATGGTGGCGTGCAGCTCGGCATCGCTCATCGCGGTGAGCGGCGCCCCCTGGAAGGCGCAGCCGGCGCAGTGCACGGCGAGTTCGATGTCGTGCAGCCGCAGGCGGCCGCGCTCGGCGAGCTGGTCGAATGCGGCGTGCAGGCCGGGCCGGGCGACATCGTGGGGCAGCGCGATGAAGCGGCGCGGCCAGTCGCGTTCGAGTTCAGCCAGCAGCGCGGCGTTGCGCGCGATGCCGATCACGCTGAAGCCGCTCGCCAGCAGGCCCTGCGCGACCGCGCGGCCGATGCCGCGGCTCGCGCCCGTCACGGCACACCAGCGGGYGGGCGCGAGGCTGTCATCCATCGCGGTCATCGGTTGGGTCATCTATTGGGTCATCCCTTGGGTCACCCGTTGACC
>NZ_JBFUGN010001554.1:0-876 GCF_056402895.1 Rhizobacter sp. P3_B12
GAGCCGGAGTACAGCAGCACCTGGACCTACGACAACTGCGCGATGGGCATCGGCAAGCTGTGCGCGACGAGCGCCAGCACCGACATGAGCCAGCAGTGGGTGTACGACAGCCTGGGCCGGCTGGTCAGTAACCGCACGACCGTGGCGAACGGGCCGAGTTTTGCGAGCGCGCTGAGCTACGACGCGAACGGCCGGCAGGCGACGCAGACCTGGTCGACCGGGCTGACGGTGAACTACGGCTACACGCCGAAGGGGTTCCTCGGCACGGTGTCGTTGGCGACGGCGGTGACGGTGAACCCGTTGCCCGCCACGCCGGGCGGCACGCCAGGCCCGAGCACGACGCTGCCGGCGGGCACGGTGCTGTGGCAGGCGCAGGCCTACAACGCGTGGGACCGGCTGGAGCAGCAGAAGTACAGCAGTGCCGTGGTGAGCACCTCTGCCTACGAGGCCGCAACCGGCCGGGCCAGCGGCCTGGTGTCGGGCAAGGCGGGTGYGACCACCGTGCTGAACCACGGCTACGTCTGGGACAGCCTGGRCCGGCTGACGAACCGCAACGATGCGAATGGGGATGGCAGCACAGGCGCGGTGACCGAGAACTTCGAGCACGACGTGCTCGGCCGGCTGCAGCGCTACACGGTGGCGGCTCCCGCGATCAGCGGTTTGGTCCGGACGGTCAGCCTGCAATACAACGCGCTGGGCAGCATCCTCTACAAGAGCGATGTGGGGGCGTACAGCTACGGCGCGCAGGGGGCCAACTCCGTTCGACCTCATGCCGTTCAATCGATCGAAGGCGCAGCCGCTAACACCTACGGCTTCGACGCGAACGGGAACATTGCCAGCGCGAGCTCAGGCAAGTACCGCGGCATCACCTACACC
>NZ_JBFUGN010001555.1:0-875 GCF_056402895.1 Rhizobacter sp. P3_B12
CGCATGGGCGAGGCGGCCTTGCAGCTCGCCGGCTGTGTCGCCGGCCTCCCGGAGCCGCGCTGACGTGAACGGACTCGCGCTCCGCCTGCGACGGCGCCTGGTCGTCGCGATGCTGGTGGCCACCGCGCTGCTGCTCGTCGCCGGACTCGCGGCCGGCAGCGAGGGCTGGTCGCTGCCGTCGCTGTGGGGCCCGGACGCGGCGCTGATCGTCGGGCAGATCCGCGCGCCACGCACGCTGGGAGCGTGGCTGGTCGGCGCGCTGCTCGGGCTGGCCGGCGCGGTGGCGCAGGGGCTGTTCCGCAATCCGCTGGCCGACCCGTACCTGCTGGGCGCCGCGTCGGGTGCGACGCTCGCGGTGGTGCTCGGGCTGGCCGCGCAGGCGCTGGCCGGGCACTACATCAGCCTGGGCACGGCCGACCTGCTGTCGCGGGCCGGGCTGGTGCTGGGCGCCTTCCTCGGTGCGCTCGGCGGCGTGCTGCTGACGCTGCTGCTGTCGCGCGGCGCGCAGCACACGACACGGCTGCTGCTGGCCGGCGTCGTCGTCGGCGTGGTGCTCGGCGCGGCCAGCGACCTGGTCACCACCGTCGCGCCGGATGCGTTGCGCGGCAAGCAATGGTTCATGCTCGGCAGCACCTCCTTCCTCGGCTGGGACAGCGTGCTGCTGCTGGGGGCCGGCGCGCTCATCTGCGTGCCGCTCGCGTGGCGGCTGGCGCGCGCGCTCGATGCGCTGACGCTCGGCACCGACAGCGCGTTGAGCCTGGGCCTCGACCTGCCGCGGCTGCGGCTGGTGCTGGTGGTCGTGCTGGCGCTGGCGACCGGGCTGGCGGTGGCGCAATCGGGCCTGATCGCGTTCGTCGGCCTGGTCGCGCCGCACC
>NZ_JBFUGN010001556.1:0-866 GCF_056402895.1 Rhizobacter sp. P3_B12
CCTGCGGCCCGCACGGGCGGCGGCGTGGCGGGCGGCGGCATCACGCCGCAGGCCTTGCAGGCGGCGAAGGCGAAACTGCGCGTCACGCAGGGTTTCTATCCGCCGGTGGCCTTCCATTTCGCGGTCTCGTTCGGTGCGAACCCGAAGGACTCGGACGGTGCGTTCCGCGAGGTCAGCGGGATCGGTCCCGAGATCGAGACCGAGACGGTGAACGAGGGCGGGCTGAACGGTTTCGCGCATGTGCTGCCGAAGTCGATCAAGCATCCGCGGCTGGTGCTGAAGCGGGGCATCGCGGCGAAGGAGTCGCGCCTGGTGAAGTGGTGCCAGCAGGTGCTGGACGGTGGTTTCGTGAAGCCGATCGATCCGTTGCTGGTGCACGTCTTCCTGCTCGATGCGGCGGGCGATCCGCTGCGTTGCTGGACGGTGGAGAACGCCTGGCCGGTGAAGTGGGAGATCGACGGGTTCCAGTCCACCCGCAACGAGGTGGCGATGGAGAAGATCGAGCTGGCCTATGCCCGTTCGAACCGGATGTATTGAGGACTCTGATGAGCATCGAGGTGCGTCAACTGCTGATCCGTTCGCAGGTCCATGCGGCTCCCGTGGTGCCGCAGCGGCAGGGGGTTTCTTCGGCCGAGCTGCAGCGCTTGCGCGAGCAGCTGCTGTCCGAGTGCAAGACCTGGCTGGCGCAGCAGCTGCGAGCCCAGAAGGAGCGGTGATGGGCTCATTCGACACCCCGCACCCGTTCGCCCTGAGCYTGTCGAAGGGRYTGCGCGCATCGAGCCAAGGCTTCGACAAGCTCAGCCCGAACGGGGGTGGGGGTGCGTCGATGGCGCGTAAGGCCACCGAACACTCGCGGTTCGGGGGCG
>NZ_JBFUGN010001557.1:0-864 GCF_056402895.1 Rhizobacter sp. P3_B12
GACCTCAGCTACGCGATGGAGATCACGCTCGAAGAGGCGGCACGCGGCAAGGAAACGCAGATCCGCATCCCGAGCTGGGAAGAGTGCGAGACCTGCCACGGCAGCGGTGCCAAGCCCGGCACCAGCGCGAAGACCTGCCCGAGCTGCAACGGCGCCGGTACGGTGCACATGCGCCAGGGCTTCTTCAGCATCCAGCAGACCTGCCCGCACTGCCACGGCACCGGCAAGATCATCCCCGAGCCGTGCCTGACCTGCCACGGYCAGGGCAAGATCAAGAAGACCAAGACGCTGGAGGTGAAGATCCCCGCCGGCATCAACGAAGGCATGCGCATCCGCTCGGCCGGCAACGGCGAGCCGGGCACCAATGGCGGCCCGGCCGGCGACCTGTACATCGAGATCCGCATCAAGCAGCACGAGATCTTCGAGCGCGACGGCGACGACCTGCACTGCACCGTGCCGGTCGGGCTGACGCTGGCGGCGCTGGGCGGCGGCATCGAGGTGCCCACGCTGGGCGGCAAGGCCGAGATCGAGCTGCCCGAGGGCACGCAGCACGGCAAGACCTTCCGGCTGCGCGGCAAGGGCATCAAGGGCGTGCGCTCCAGCTACCCGGGCGACCTGTACTGCCACATCAGCGTCGAGACGCCGGTCAAGCTGACCGAGCACCAGCGCAAGCTGCTGAAGGAGCTGGAAGAATCCTTCGCGAAGTCGGGCGGCAAGCATTCGCCGAATGCCAAGAGCTGGACCGACCATGTGAAGGATCTGTTCAAGTAAACAGGCCCGCGGCGGCCGGTGCTCAAGCGGCCCTCCCCCTGTCCGATAAGGGGGGATGGCTCCGCTTGACCGTGATATCGCGCAGTGCCGGGC
>NZ_JBFUGN010001558.1:0-861 GCF_056402895.1 Rhizobacter sp. P3_B12
AAATTTGTCTCATGGTCGACATCAAGCTTGCCACGCCAGACGAACTCGTCCGCGAGCTCGGCAGCCGGTTGCGCGCCCAGCGCCTCGCGTCGCGCATCACCCAGCAGGAGCTGGCGCTGCGTGCCGGCGTCGCGCTCGGTGCGATCAAGAAGCTGGAGTCCGATGGCCACACCACGCTGCAGACCTTCGTGCGGGTGGTGCAGGCGCTCTCGCTGACGAGCGACCTCGAGAACGTTCTCGTGCTCAAGCCACACATCAGCATCGCCGAGATGGAGCGCGCTTCCGCGGCTCCGCGCCAGCGGGCGCGCCGCCCTGCCGGCATGGCACCACGATGAAGAAACTCGACGTCCTGTTCCGCGGCTGGGGCCAGGATTGGTTGCTGGGCCGCCTGGCCGACAACGGCGCGCAGCTGCTGTTCGAGTACTCGCCCGAGGCACTGCGCCGCGGCGTCGAGTTCTCGGCGATGCAATTGCCGCTGCGCCCCGAGGCCTACGGCGGCTTCCCGGCCTTCCAGTCGAACCTGCCCGGCCTGCTGGCCGATGCGTTGCCCGACGGCTGGGGCCTGCTGCTGATGGACAAGCTCTTCCTGAAGAACGGGCGTGATCCGGCGCGCCTGTCGCCGCTCGATCGGCTGGCCTTCATCGGCGAGCGCGCGATGGGAGCCTGGGCGTTTCGCCCGGCCGACGACTGGGCCCTGGCCGACGAGCATCTCTCGCTGCTGCAGCTCGCCACCGCCGCGCAGGCGGTCGTCGAGGGTGGTGATGTGGACGCCCTGAACACGCTGGTGATGATGGGCGGGTCGCCGCAAGGCGCGCGGCCGAAGGTGCTGGTGAACTTCGACCCCGACACGCGCCGGGTCAG
>NZ_JBFUGN010001559.1:0-859 GCF_056402895.1 Rhizobacter sp. P3_B12
GATCGATACCTTGTCGACCGTCGCCTGGCCGCGCGTGACGGTGCGCTGCTGCACGGTGCGGTCGGGCTGCAGCACGTAGACGTAGTCGCCGTCGCGGCCGTTGCGCAGTGCGGTGATCGGCACCACGACGGCGCCCTTCACGGTGTCGAGCAGCAGCCGCACGTTGACGAACTGGTTCGGGAACAGCGCGCCGCCCTGGTTCGGGAAGCGGGCCTTCGCGCGCACGGTGCCGGTGGTGGTGTCGACGAGGTTGTCGAAGGTGGAGAAGGTGCCGCTCTCGAGCTTGCTGGTGCGGGTGCGGTCGTAGGCGGCGACCGGCAGCTGGGCGCCGCTGGCGACGCGGGCCTGGATGGCGGGCAGGCGGTCCTGCGGGATCGAGAACGCGATGTCGATCGGTTCGGTCTGCGTGATCACCGCGATGCCGGTGGTGTCGCCGGACGACACCAGGTTGCCTTCGTCGACCGCGCGCAGCCCGATGCGCCCGCCCACCGGCGCGGTGATGCGGGTGTAGGCGAGGTTCAGGCGGGCGGTGCCTTCGGAGGCCTTGTCTGTCATCGCCRTGCCTTCGAGCTGCTTGACGAGCGCGGCCTGGGTGTCGACATCCTGGCGGGCGATGGAGTCCTGCGACAGCAGCGTCTGGTAGCGCTTCAGCGTGACGCGCGCGGCATCGAGCTGGGCCTCGTCGCGCAGGCGCTGGCCGCTCGCCTGCAGCAGCGCCATCTCGTACGGGCGGGCGTCGATGGTGGCGAGCAACTCGCCCTTCTTCACCACCTGGCCTTCCTTGAACATCACCTTGGTGAGCACGCCCGAGACCTGCGCGCGCACGGTGACGGTGGCGGCGGGGGTGACGGTGCCGAGC
>NZ_JBFUGN010001560.1:0-857 GCF_056402895.1 Rhizobacter sp. P3_B12
GCGTGGGCCCGGCCCCCTTCGACGGGCCGCGCCGATGCGTGCCGCGCCAAAGCGGTAATAGTTCACGGCCATCCTCGGCCAGGCGGGCATCGCCATACAAAAGGTGACAGAGCCTCGCGCCTGCACACATGTCACGCCGACTACACTTTCGGCCATGCAATTCATACCTTCCCGCACGTCGTCCAGGCTGGGTGCCTGCGCCCTCCTCGCCGTGTTGTCGATCGGCCTGCACAGCACGGCATTCGCCCAGTGGAAATGGCGCGAYGGCAAGGGCCATGTGCAGTACAGCGACATCCCGCCGCCCGGCTCCATCGCCGAGCAGGACATCCTGCAGCGCCCGGCCGGTTCCGCGCGCCGCGCGCCGATGCAGGGCACGCCGGCCGAAGCCTCGCCGGCAGCCAGCGCGGCCAGCGGCCCGAAGCTGGTCGACCCCGAGCTCGAGGCCAAGCGCCGCAAGACCGATCAGGACGACGCCGCCAAGCGCAAGGCCGAGGAAGAGAAGCTCGCCGCCGCACGCGCCGAGAACTGCACGCGCGCCAAGGGGCAGCTGAAGACGCTCGAAGACGGCATCCGCATGGCACGCACGAATGCCAACGGCGAACGCGAGATCCTCGACGACAAGGGCCGCGCCGACGAGACCAAGCGCACGCGCGACATCATCGCGTCCGACTGCAAGTAAGCCCCGCGGCTCAGCGCGAGCGCGGCTCCTGTCGCGAGCGCTGGCGCCTTGCTTCCTTCGGATCGACGCGCAGCGCGCGCCAGACCTCCACCCGGTCGCGGTCCTGCAGCACGTCGGTCAGCTCGCGCAGGTGCCCCCAGACGCCGATCCTGCAGTGCGTCAGGTCCATTCCCGAGCC
>NZ_JBFUGN010001561.1:0-855 GCF_056402895.1 Rhizobacter sp. P3_B12
TCGTCATCCCGAACTGGAGCGCCTGCGCCGCACTCGATTTGATGAAGCGGGACTGCCTGTCCTTGAAATAGATGTGATCCGGTGAGTTGTCCAGCAGGGCCCGCAGCAGGTCGCGTTCGTCGACGCCCGCCGGGAAGTGCTCGGGTGCTGCCCTCACAGATGGGCCCCTGCGATGTCACGAAGCGTCAGCGCATGCAGGTGGTCCACCGGTCGGCTCATGGCGTCAGGCAGGCGCTCGTGCGCCGGATTCGGCCGGGCACAGCGCGGGCAAGCGTCGAGGGCTTCGCGGTGGACGAGATCGCAGCCCAGGCAGCACACCGTGCCGGCGCTTAGTTCGGCCGCGGCCAGCTCGGCGAACACCGTTGGGCGCATCGCCGACACCGTCTTCCGGCAATGGGGGCAATCTTCATGGGGAACGGAATGGCTGGCACAAAACATCGATGACTCCCTGGCACTGCGCGTGCCTTCTATGGTCGACATGTTCTGCTTGACGCGACCTCCCCATTTCCACGAAGAACGCGGCGAAGCAGCGCCAATTCCGTCATCGTGAAAGCGGCCTGTCTTATCTGATAGTTGGATGAGTCTGGATCGGACGTATCCTTTACTTAGCCCCAAGCACAGCATCGCATATCTGACAAAGAGGAATTCCCAGTGCTGAGGCGAGGCTGCTTTGCTGGGGGAGGATGCGCTGATGAAGAAGTCGTTCCGGTTTGCGGACTGGCCATTGCGCGCGAAAATGGCCGCACTGCTTGCAGCCACTTCGCTGCTGCCGCTGGCGCTGTGGGCATACGTGGATCTGCGGCAAGACCAGGCCCGCTTGCTGAATGGTGTCAAGGACGTGCTTGAGGCTCGTGG
>NZ_JBFUGN010001562.1:0-854 GCF_056402895.1 Rhizobacter sp. P3_B12
CCCAAGGGGATCCGGGCCGGCTTGGGGCGGCCCGGCGCTCGGCCCGGCTTTGCTCAGTCGCGGGTGAATCGGCCCGGGCCCGAGTTGCCCGCCGGACCGAATTCCGCCGGCAACGACGGTCCGGGATCCTCGCCCTCCGCCACTTCCGTCAGCAGCGCCGCGGCGCTGCGCACCAGCGGCCACGCCAGCGTCGCGCCGGTGCCGTCGGTGCCCTCCATGCCCAGTTCGAGCAATGCGAGCGCATGGAACAGGCCCAGCGTCTGCGTCAGGCCGGGATGGCTGTGGCTGCGACAGAAGACGGTGTAGTCGGTCACCGTCGGTGCGATGCGCGAGGCCACCATCAGCGCGGCGCAGGCCGGCACGCCGTCGGCCATGATCAGGTGGCGCTTGCTCGATGCGACGAGCATCACGCCCACCATCATCGCGATCTCGAACCCACCGTAGGCCGCGAGCACCTCGACCGGGTCGGTGACGTCGCGGTGGCGGCCCTGCGCGCCCTGCAGCACCATCAGCAGCCGGGCTTCGTGGTCGGCGCGCGCACCGGGGCCGCCGAACACCAGCTCGCGGATCGGCTCGCCGGACAGGCCGGACAGCACCAGCGCCGCGCTCTCGTGCGAGCCGACGCCGACGCCGGCACAGGCGATCACGTTGCCGGGCAGCGCATCGGCGATCTCCATCCCGGCGCGGATCGCGGCATGCGCCTGGTCGAGCGTCATCGCGACGTTGACCCGCGCGTTGCGCGTGCCGTGGGCGATCTTGCGGGCCATCAGCCGCGGGTGCGGCGCCACCGCCTCGGCCACGCCGCAGTCGACGACGCTCAGCTCCAGCCCCTGGATGCGGGCGAACACCGACAC
>NZ_JBFUGN010001563.1:0-851 GCF_056402895.1 Rhizobacter sp. P3_B12
GTGCCCCGGTCGTGGCCGCCGCGCCGCCGAAGCCCGCGCCGGCCCCGGTGCCCGCTCCGGCGCCCGAACCCAGCTTCCTGTCGTCGCTGCTCGATGACAACCTRCCAGCCCTGCTCGGCGGCATCGCCGTGCTGCTGCTCGGCGGTTTCGCGGCGTGGCGCTTCAGCAAGCGCGCCAAGCGCGACAGCGGTGAAACCTCGTTCCTCGAAAGCCGTCTTCAACCGGACTCTTTCTTCGGGGCGAGCGGCGRCCAGCGCATCGACACGCGTGACGCCGGCGGTGCCTCGTCGTCGATGAGCTATTCGCTGAGCCAGCTCGATGYCATCGGCGATGTCGACCCGGTCGCCGAGGCCGACGTCTACCTGGCCTACGGCCGCGACCTGCAGGCCGAGGAAATCCTCAAGGAAGCCATGCGCGCGAGCCCCGAGCGCCTGGYGATCCGCACCAAGCTGCTCGAGGTCTACGCCAAGCGCCGCGACACCAAGGGCTTCGAGCTGCTGGCCACGCAGCTGTTCGGCCTGACCGGCGGCCAGGGCGAAGACTGGGCCAAGGCCCAGGAGATCGGCCAGCAGATCGATCCGGAGAACCCGATGTACCGCCCGGGCGGTGGACCGGCCACCGGCGGTGGCGAAGCGCGTCCGTCGGCCGAGTTGCTGGGTGCGAGCACGATGCCGCAATCGGTGCTGCCATCGCCGTCCGAGTTCGGCACCAGCGGTTCGCACGGCAGCGGTTTCGACAGCACCGGCGCCGGCATGGACCTCGACCTCGACCTGGCCCTGCCGAGCGGCTCGGCCGTGTCGGCGCCGCACCTGCCGGAAGAGACCCAGCCGCTGCCGACCGGCGAGGTCGGC
>NZ_JBFUGN010001564.1:0-849 GCF_056402895.1 Rhizobacter sp. P3_B12
AGCTCGACGAGGTGGAGCGCATCACCGACGAGATCGTCGTGATGCGCGACGGCCGCTTCGTGACGCGCGCGCCGACCGCCGGGCTCTCGCGCCAGCAGATGGCCAACCTGATGGTCGGCCGCGAGCTGTCGGACATGTTCCCGGTGAAGCTGCCGGTGGCCGGCACGCCGGCGCCGCTGCTGAAGGTCGACGGCCTCAGCGTGCCCGGCTGGGCGCACGACGTGAGCTTCGAGGTGCGCCCGGGCGAGATCCTCGGCTTCGCCGGGCTGGTCGGCGCCGGCCGCACCGAGATGTTCGAAGGCCTGCTGGGCTTGCGGCCGCGTAGCGCCGGGCGCATCGAACTGAATGGAAACGAGATCCAGATGCGCAGCCCGCGCGAGGCGGCGCAGCACGGGCTCACCTACCTCAGCGAAGACCGCAAGGGCAAGGGCCTGCACGTGCGGCTCTCGCTGCGCGACAACCTGACGCTGATGGACCTGGCGCGCCACACGCACCCGCTGCTCGACCTGGCGTCGGAGCAGCGCGCGCTGCAGCAGGCGGTGGCGGATTTCGGCATCCGCACGCGCGACCTCGGCAGCCGCGCGTCGTCGCTGTCGGGCGGCAACCAGCAGAAGCTCGCGATCGCGAAGGTGCTGCAGCCGCAACCGCGCGTGGTGGTGCTCGACGAGCCGACGCGTGGCGTCGACGTCGGTGCCAAGCGCGACATCTATTTCCTGATCCAGCGCCTGGCCGAGCAGGGCCGCGGCGTCGTCGTCATTTCATCCGAGCTGATCGAGCTGATCGGCCTGTGCCACCGCGTCGCCGTGATGCGCGCGGGCCGGCTGCAGGCCACGCTGTCGGCCGACCACC
>NZ_JBFUGN010001565.1:0-849 GCF_056402895.1 Rhizobacter sp. P3_B12
CGGTTGCACCGACTATTTTCGGTTGCACCGACTATTTTCCAGGTGCGGCCCGCATTCCTGTGACCCCTGGGACTTATCGCGTGCGTGTTTGCTTCTCCGGCCTCGATTCGTTGTCTGAGGATGGCCTCGACGGCGATGATCGGTACCATCTTCAGATCTGGCCCGCCCCGTTGGAGGACGTTTCGGTCGTCAAGCAACGTGCGCCGTAGACCGCAGTCGCGTACATGCCATGGCCGGATCCGGCCACTTGCTGTCGGTCGCGAATGGCTGCTTTCGGGCAGACTAAGGTCCAATGGACTCGACCGAACCGTACACCTACAAGGTTTTCGACGATGCCGCGATATGTTGTGCCGCCAAACGCCGGGCCCTATCGGGTCACGACAGCTCGTGCCGGCAATCCGCTTGTTTGCAACGACTACGCCGGACAGCGAAAGGTCCTAATCCCTTGTAGAACGAAGGAACAGGCGGAGGACCTCTGCAAGCAGCTCAACGAGGGCAAGAACGGTGAGGTATTCACGTAGGTTTTGAACGAGACGGCATCGCTTACTGCTAAGCCAATGCGGAAGGCGCCGTTCGGCCACTTCCTCCCGCCCACGAGCGTCTGCTCCCGGACTGCCGGAACCTAGTGCCCGTCGGCCAGGCGGCGAAGTGTGTCGGCGGGGCTCAACGCATATCTCCATGCTCGTGAGCGCATCGTGAGCGTCCAGTCTGACCATCTTGAGAATGCGATAGGCACATAGGAGCCTCGTACCCACCTCAACTTTGGTGGATACGTATGACCTTCCCCGTCCAACCCGCTGGCGCTCGGCGCCGGCGTCGGCTCCACAGCGACGAGTTCAAGGCCAATGC
>NZ_JBFUGN010001566.1:0-849 GCF_056402895.1 Rhizobacter sp. P3_B12
GTACTTCAGGAAATGCGAAACGATCCCACCGTATGTGCATATTGCAATCGGAGACAACTCGGATCCTCACGAGATTGTTGGAATAGCGTATGACTCACTGGATTCGACTGGCCTGCTGGCTCTTCAGAAAATAGAAACATTTTCGGTGAACTCTCAGGTCATGATCAATGGATTTTCGTGGGTGGGAGATCGGGGTAAAGGCCCGGGAACTGGTCTTGCCAGAGGATTCGTGCAAAGGGATTCCACAGTGCTGGGAAGCAACAGGGAAAATGGAGGCAATTCAGGAGCGCCCGGCTTGAACCAATTGGCGGTTCTGATTCAGCCTGGCACACAGCCGAAATGGAAGGAAGCCATCAATGGTCCCTTGTGGACGAACGGCGTTGATGGCGTCTCGGTTCCGTACAGCGTGGTCAGTTCATCGACTTCCATCATCAAAAATGGCGTTTGCACCACTGATTCCGATATCAACAGATGGTCGGCTTTTGGCTTGACTCCCGACAACAAGGTGATTTTCATGTCTTCCACCTCAGGCGGCAGCGCATCTGCCGCAGAGTTGTGCGAGATTTTTCGAGCATTTGGTGCCACCCATGCGCTCCGAATGGATGGAAATTCAGCGGCAGGTATGACCATTGATGGAAGTCGAGTCAACCCATTGAATGGTGTCGACAAGATTCTCTATGACGAATCCAGGTATGTGGCCTACGGATTGGGAATGGCATTCATAAACGGGGCCACACCTCCCGCGACGCCGGTGATTGGCGGACAAAAGTCAATTCCCAGCAATCCTTGCAAGGTGGATCCGACAAGATGCCAGTGATGGTTTGATGCCGTCGATTACCTCGCTCACTC
>NZ_JBFUGN010001567.1:0-847 GCF_056402895.1 Rhizobacter sp. P3_B12
TCGCGCGCCGCCGCGCCGCCGCCCGGGGCGGAGCCCGCGGCGCTGCTGACCGGCCGCGAGGTCGAGGTGCTGCGCTGCATCAGCCTCGGCGAGAGCAACAAGGAGGCGGCCCGCACGCTCGGCATCAGCCCGAGCACCGTGCGGGCCCACCTCGAGAACATCTTCCGCAAGCTCGAGTGCACCACCCGGGCCGCCGCCACCCTGAAGGCGATGACGACCGGGCTGCTCTGATCAGCGGCCGCGCGCCGCCGCCTGGCCCAGCGCGCGGGCGACCGCCTTCGCGGACAGCGGCTTCGCCGGCGGAAGGCTGCCGAGCAGGCCGCCGTTGACGATCTCGACCACCAGCCCGCCCTCGGTGCCGCGCACGCGGCCGATCACCTGGCCGTTGCCGCTGATCGTCACGGTGCCGCTGCCGCTGAAACCGCCGGGCTGCGTGCCGAAGTCGAGCTGGAAGAAGCCGTCGACCACGTAGTTCACACCGCCGCGGCTGAACGCGAGCTGCGCGTACTCCTCGCGGATCAGCAGCGTTTGCACCGTGGGCTCCACGCCCTGCGTCACCGTGTGCATCAGTGCCGTGCCGCCGGAGAAGGTCGACACCGACTGGCTCGCCACGTCGGTCACGGTCAGCCCGTTGGCCGGCAGGTAGCGCAGCTTCGTGGTCTCGGTCGTGCCGTTCAGGCTGCCGTCGAGCTCGACCTTCGCGTTGCCCTGCACGCGGCTCGTCTTCTCGTCGCCGTTGATGTCGTCGGTCGTCACGCGGAAGTCGGTCACCGTCGACTGCGCCGAGCCGACGCGGTGCGCCAGGTCCGCGAAGCTGTACGCGAGGCTGCTGCCGCCGGTGTACAGC
>NZ_JBFUGN010001568.1:0-845 GCF_056402895.1 Rhizobacter sp. P3_B12
GGCCTGCACGTCGAGGATGGCCTGGGCCAGCGCGATCGCGGCCTGGCCGTCGACGGCGGCGTGGTGCAGCTGGGTGTAGAGGCCGACGCGCCGGGTCTTGTCCGGCCCGGGCGCGAGGCCTTCGAAGACATGGAACTTCCACAACGGGCGGTCGCGGTCGAGCAGCACGGGGTGCAGCTGGCTGACCTGCTCGTCGAGTTCGGCCAGCCCGCTGCCCTTCGGCAGCTTGATGCCGACGATGTGCTGCGCGAGGTCGGGCGCCGCATCGACCCACACCGGGTTGGCCAGGTTGAACGGCATCCACGCGAGCTTGCGGCTCAGCGCCGGCGCGAGCGGCAGGCGGGAACCGATGTGGCGCCGCACGTCGTCGAGGAAGCTGCCCTTGTAGCTGGCCGGCAACTCGAACAGATGCAACGCGCCGACATGCATCGGCATCTCCGGCGTCTCCATGTAAAGGAAGGACGCGTCCAGACCGGACAGCTGCTTCATGGGCCTCTCCTGGGGGGTGAGGCCGATGCTAGGGCGCGGTCTGCTCCCAGGCGCTCGGGGGAAGCCCTACTCGTCGGTCAGCGTGCGCAGCGGATGCGCATGCGCAGGCCACGGGCTCTCGAAGAACGCCGCCACCATCGCCGGCGTCACGWCCTCGATGCGTGCCGGGTTCCAGCGCGGGCKGTGGTCCTTGTCGACCGCCAGCGCGCGGATGCCCTCCACCGTCTCGCTCGCCGCGCCGGGGCACAGGTGGAAGCAGCGGCGCACCAGGTCGCGCTCCATGCGCAGGTCGTCGGCGAGCGTCATCGCGCGGGCGCGCCGCACCTGCTCCAGCGTCACCGCCATCATCAACGGCG
>NZ_JBFUGN010001569.1:0-845 GCF_056402895.1 Rhizobacter sp. P3_B12
CTCTGCTGAACGAGCTGAAGGTCGGCGGCCGCCTCGCCGCGATCGTCGGCCAGGAGCCGGTGATGCGCGCGACGCTGGTCACGCGGGTCGGCGAGGCCGAGTTCCGCAGCGTCGAGCTGTTCGACACCGTCGCGCCCCGGCTGCTCGGCTTCGACGAGCCGTCGCGCTTCCATTTCTGAACACCGACTTTTGATCGACACAGGACACACCGCGACATGCAACAGGTTCGAGTCACCGATGTTCAGGCGCTCCTCGCGAGCTTCGGCCCCGAGGCCCGCCCGGTGATCCTGGACGTGCGCGAGCCGTGGGAGGTGCAGACCGCATCGCTCACCCTGTCGGGCGTGCAGGGCGTGTCCATCGTCTGCATCCCGATGCGCGAGATCCCGCAGCGCCTGGCCGAGCTCGATGCCACGCAGCCCATCCTGGGTTTGTGTCACCACGGCATGCGAAGTCTGCAGGTCGTCGCATTCCTCGAGCGCGAGGGCCATGCCGACGTGTACAACATCGCCGGCGGCATCGACGCCTGGTCGCGCGAGGTCGACACCTCGGTGCCCACCTACTGATTCCTGATCACCCATCCCCCAAGGAACGTCCCATGTCCGCTGTGTCCCTGACCCGTTTGCCGAAGCCGAGCCGCCTGGTGCTGGCCTGCGCCGCCCTGTTCGGTGCCGTGCCCTTCGCGCAGGCGCAAAGCCTTGCCGAGCTCTACGACACGGCGCGCGGCTACGACGCGAGCTACCTGGCGGCGAAGGCGCTGGCCGAGTCGACCCAGTACAAGGCCGACCAGGCGCATGCGCTGCGCCGGCCGCAGATCGGGGCGCAGCTGCAGGCCGGACGCAGCGACA
>NZ_JBFUGN010001570.1:0-845 GCF_056402895.1 Rhizobacter sp. P3_B12
GCAGTGCCTGCAGCCGCTCGCGCCCCGCGCCGCTGCGCAGGTCGAGGTGGGCCGATCGCTTGCCGCGGCTGGTCTCGGCGATCGCGTCGATGTTGGGCAGGTGCGGCGAGTTCAGCAGCAGCACCTCGGCACCGTAGGCCGCGAGCGTGCGGCCGGCCACCGGGCCGGCGAGGATGCGTGTCAGGTCGAGCACGCGCAGGCCGTGCAGCGGGCGGTCGGTGTCGGCGGCGTCGGGCCGCGCGAGCGGTGCGGCTTCGCCGATGCGTTCGATGCGCACCGCCGGCTGGCCGGCCAGCGCGAGGGCTTGCGGATGCCGGTCCCAGGTGTCGAAGCTGCGCAGCGCGGCGACCACCAGGCCGGCCTGCGCCGCGGCGTCTTCGAAATCCTCGGCGCGCCAGCCGCGCAAGGCCTGCTCGACGGCGGGGCGCTCGGTGGCGTCGCCGGTCGGGCAGCCGAGCAGCTTCAGGGCGCCGTCGCGGTGGTGAGCGAAGTTCGCGTGCAGGCGCACCCAGCCCGGCTCGCCCAGCGCCTCGCCGCAGCGGTACAGGCCCGACAGCTTGTCCCAGAGATGCAGGGCGCGGCCGTCGAGCGTGAAGTGCGCGCAGCTCTCGAGCACGGCGTTCTCTCGCGGCACCCGCACGCGCTGGCGGCGGCCCTGGCGCAGGTGCCACAGCTCGGCGGCCGCGCCGGCCGCAGCGGCCATGCTGGCCTGGATCGCATCGGCGACGGCGAAGCTGCTCGGCAGCACCGGGGCATCGCCCGGCGCCTCGATGTGATCGAGCGCCGCCGCCGGCAGGCCCGCCTGCTGCCACAGGCCGGACAACGCGCGCTGCGCCGGACCGGCA
>NZ_JBFUGN010001571.1:0-845 GCF_056402895.1 Rhizobacter sp. P3_B12
CGTCAGCCCGGCCTTGGTCTTGACGACGAAGCTGGTCGGTCCGCCGCCGGCTGCAGCGCCGTTGGCCACCACCTTGGAGAAGCTCTCAAGCTCGGTGCGGTACTCGGACCCGGCCGCACCATAGGTGCCGGCCACCACCATCAGCCGCTGCCCATCCAGGCAGAAGCGGTCGGACGCCGTGTAGTTGACGCCGGTCTGCGCGCCGTCCTGCGGCAAGGTCTGCGGGCAGCGCGTGATCTGTGACAGCCCCGACACATTCCACCCCACGCCGAGGGGGCCGTTGCCAGAGCGACTGTTGTACCCGAGCGTCAGCGACGGCTCGATGCCGGCGATACCGGGTGGTACCTGGATCGGAATGCCATAGGTCGCCGCGCCATCGGGCGAGACTGAAAAGCTGCCGGGAATCGCCATCTGCGCCTGCGCAACGCTGGTCAACAGCGCACAGGCCATCAGCGCCGCAGCGTGGCGAGCCACCTGCCATGCGGGCACGCCACCGCGAGCGTGCAACGCTTCCATAAGAATCATGCTGTCCTCCCTGACAGCGGCCGGCGGCCGCCTCTGTGCCCGCGTGCAGCGGCGCTTCAACCGGCCTTCTTTGGAAGCCTCGCGCCCGTCCGGTCAAGCTGCTTCGCATCGGAGGCAGCATGACAGCAGAAGTCGCAGCTTATCGCAAGCCGATGACAAGCCACAAGCGCATCAGCCCAACGCCGCGACGATCTTCGGCGGCGCCTGCAGCAACTCGATCATCACGCCGTTCAGCCTGATCGAGAGGACGGCCCTGCGGCATCGACCACCAAGTGTCGAGCGAGCTTGATCGTGATGAGGCAACGGGCACGGGCCGAAAC
>NZ_JBFUGN010001572.1:0-844 GCF_056402895.1 Rhizobacter sp. P3_B12
GGCTCGCGCGGCAGCACGCGCACGGCTTCCTGGTCGGACATGGTCTTGACCAGCGTCACGCGGTTGATGCCGTCGGCATAGCGCAGCGCGGCGCGCGACAGGTTCACGAGGCTCGCGATCTGCTGCGCGGCCTGCACCGCGCGCGGCTCGAACTCGAGCGCGCGGAAGGTCTGCACCCACGCGAAGATCCCGCCGGTCAGCAGCACGGCCAGCAGGAAGAAGGTGCGCCAGAAAAGGCTCAGCGCGACGGCATTGCGGGCCATCCGTCTTTAGGCGGTGCCGTCCGGAACGAAGACGTAGCCGACGCCCCAGACGGTCTGGATGTAGCGCGGTTGGGCCGGATCGGGCTCGATCATCTTGCGCAGGCGCGAGATCTGCACGTCCAGGCTGCGGTCGAAGGGCTCGAACTCGCGGCCGCGGGCCAGCTGGGCCAGCTTGTCGCGCGACAGCGGCTGGCGCGGATGGCGCACCAGCGCCTTCAGCATCGAGAACTCGCCGGTGGTCAGCGCGATCTGCTCGCCGTCCTTCGACAGGCGGCGCAGCGCCAGGTCGAACTCGAACGGGCCGAAGGTGACCGTCTGCGCATCCTTGGCCGGGGCGCCCGGGGCTTCCATCGCCGGGCGGCGGCGCAGCACCGCATGGATGCGGGCCAGCAGTTCGCGCGGGTTGAAGGGCTTCGGCAGGTAGTCGTCGGCACCGACCTCCAGGCCGACGATGCGGTCGACATCCTCGACCTTGGCCGTCAGCATGATGATCGGCGTCACGTCGCTCGCGGCACGCAGCCGGCGGCAGATCGACAACCCGTCTTCGCCGGGCAGCATCAGGTCGAGCACGATCAGGTCGA
>NZ_JBFUGN010001573.1:0-842 GCF_056402895.1 Rhizobacter sp. P3_B12
TCGAGGCGCTTGCCGTGCAGGCCGGCCGGCGTGTCGAGCACCGCGTGCGTCGTGCCCTTGGGCGGGCGGACGACCTCCTCGTGGGTCAGCTCCCAGCCGGTGATCGGCGGCAGGTTCGCGGGGCGCAGCGAGAGCCAGGTGCGGGCCGACTGCTGCCGGTCGACATCGCCCAGCATCACGGCATGTCCGGCCTGGGCCATGTACCCTGCGATGTTGGTGGACAAGGTGCTCTTTCCGACCCCGCCCTTCGGATTGGCCACCACGATCACTGGCATGCACTGCTCCTGACGATCCTTGTTTGCGGTTATGTTAACGAACACTATCGTTGTTGGGCTACCAATACTTACCCCCGCCGTCCACTCCTGCCATGAACCCCTCTGAAGTCCTCGTGCTCACCGCCCATCCGCAGATGGAGCAGTCGCGCGTCAACCGCACGCTCTACAAGGCCGCCAAGAAATCCGGCCATGCCACGGTGCGCGACCTGTACCGCCTCTACCCCGACTACCTGATCGACATCGAGGCCGAGCGCGCGCTGCTGCTGCAGGCCAAGCTCATCGTGTGGCAGCACCCGATCCACTGGTACAGCATGCCGCCGCTGATGAAGCTGTGGGTCGACGAGGTGCTGGGCTTCGGCTGGGCCTACGGGCCGGACGGCCACGCGCTGCGCGGCAAGGACCTGTGGCTGGTCTCGTCCACCGGCGGCCCGGACGACTCCTACCGCCCCGACAGCTACAACCGCTACCACTTCGACGCCTTCCTGCCGCCCTACGAGCAGACCGCCGCGCTGTGCGGCATGCGCTTCCTGCCGCCGCTGGTGCTGCATGGCGCGCACCGTGTCGGCG
>NZ_JBFUGN010001574.1:0-842 GCF_056402895.1 Rhizobacter sp. P3_B12
TCTCGGTACTGATCGTCACCTGCCCGTGCGCGCTGTCGCTCGCGGCGCCGGCCGCCTTCGTCGCCGCGGCGCGCGGCCTGGCGCGGCGCGGCGKGCTGCTGCAGCGGCTCGACGCGCTGCAGGTGCTGGCGCGCGTCGACACGGTGTTCCTGGACAAGACCGGCACGCTGACGCAGGAGCAGCCGCGCTGCAGTGCGGTGCGGCTGCTGGCCGGCGCCAACGAAGCCGAGGCCGCATTGCTGCACCGCGCCGCCTCGCTCGCGCGCTGGTCGCGCCATCCGCTGTCGCAGGCGGTGGCCGGGCTCGCGCCGCACGACGGCATCGCCTGGTCGGAGGTCGCCGAGCACACCGGCCGCGGCCTGTCGGCGCGCGACAGCGACGGCGTGGAATGGCGGCTCGGTGCCGCCGACTGGGTCGGCGCCGAGCCCTCGGCCGACGACGTGCTGCGCCTCTGGTTCGGCGGTGCTGGCCAGGCCTTGCTGTGCATCGAGTTCGACGAGCGGCTGCGGGATGACGCCGTCGACGCGATGACCGCGCTCGGCCGGGCCGGCTGGCGCCGCGTGCTGCTGTCCGGCGACACGCCGCAGCGGGTCGAGGCCGTCGCGCGCCGCGTCGGTGCCGATGCAGCGATCGGCGCGGCCGACCCCGCCGCCAAGCAGGCCGCGGTGCAGCGCGAGCAGGCGGCCGGCCGCTGCGTCGCGATGGTCGGCGACGGCATCAACGATGCGCCGGTGCTCGCGCAGGCCGACGTGTCGTTCGCGATGGGCCACGGCGCGCTGGTCGCCCGCTCGAACGCCGACCTGGTGGTGGTCTCGAACCGGCTGGGCGGCCTGGAAGACGCC
>NZ_JBFUGN010001575.1:0-840 GCF_056402895.1 Rhizobacter sp. P3_B12
ACGGCGGCGCGGGCCTCGCGGTCAACGGGCGCGCCGTGCTGCAGGCCGTCGAGGCTGGTGCCTATGCGGCGATCAGCCGCGACTGGCAGGCCGGCGACGTGGTGCAGCTCACGCTTCCCATACCCGTGCAGTGCTGGCAAAGCCACCCGCGGGTGCACGAGAACGCGGGGCGCATCGCGCTGACGCGCGGTCCGCTGCTGTACTGCGTGGAGGCGCTGGACCACCCGGGTGCGGGCATCGAGGACTTGAGCGTCGACACGCAGTCCGCGTTCGAGAGCCGGTTCGAGCCGGACACGCTGGGCGGGGTGGTGATCCTGCGTGGCACGGCGCGCGTCGTGCCGCGCGATGCGGCCTGGGACGACGCGCTGTACCGGCGCGTGCAGCCGGGCAAGCCGGACGTGCCGCCCGGCGGCGACACCGTCGAGGTCGTCGCGATCCCGTACTTCGCGTGGCAGAACCGCGGGGCTTCGCCGATGGCGGTGTGGTTGCCTCGGGCCGCGTCCGATCGCTCTAGCGAAGCGCGATCGGCAGGGCCGGCGTAGTTGCGCAGCGTCATCGGCATCAGCAGGATCGGTACCGCTGCCGGCGACGCGGCCGCATACGACACGGGCACGCTGGAGAGGTCTGAGCAGATCAGCTCGAACTGCTTGGGTGAGAACTCGAACAGCCCGAAGCCCAGCGCGCAACCAGTTGCGCATTTGCGACGAGGATGACACCACCTCTGATCCGTGCCAGTGGCATGCTGCCGGCATGGATCGAATCACTCGCCGGCCTGCGCTTCGTGGCGGCCTCATCGCCCTCGTCGCCGCTGTTCTTTTCGGAATCAGCACACCGCTGGTC
>NZ_JBFUGN010001576.1:0-840 GCF_056402895.1 Rhizobacter sp. P3_B12
GATCAGCACGGCGGCCGCCTCGCGCATCGCCTCGCCATCGAGCGGGCGGAACACCCAGCCGGCGGCGCCTGACTCGATCGCCGCCCGAACGCGCGACTCGAGCAGCAGGTAGGCGTAGCGGCGGCCCTGCGCGCTGTTGCGGGCATGGAAGTCGTCGGGCACGGGCCGGCACCACTGCACCGCGATGTCGGAGGGCAGGAAGCGGTTGGTGCCGCGCATCCAGGATTCGGTTTCGCGCGCCACCGGTGCGTGCAGGTGCACGACCTGGTTCAGCGCATGCACGCCGGCATCGGTGCGGCCGGCGCACATCGTGCGAACGGGCGTGGCCGCGAATTGCGACAACGCCCGTTCGAGATGGTCCTGGATCGTCTGCCCGCCCGGCTGGCTCTGCCAGCCGCGGTAGGCCTGGCCCTGGTAGCTGATACCGAGGGCCAGCTTGGGCTCGTTCACCCCAGGTCGCTGAGCATGGCCTGGGCGCGCGTCTTGGTGGCGCCGCTCGCCTTGGCGATCACTTCCTGCAGCAGGTCGCGGGCGCCTTCCATGTCACCGATCTGGCGGAATTCTTCGGCCAGTTCGAGCTTGCGCGCGATCGGGTCGGAGCCGTCGTCCGGGGCGTCGCCCAGGTCGATGTCACCGAACTCGTTGCTCAAGGCGGGCGCTGCCGCGGCGGCGCGCGGGGCGGCCGGCGCGGGGATCGTCGAATCGCCAAGGTCCAGCGAGATGCTGGACAGGTCGAAATCCATCGGTGCGCTGGCCGGCGCGCTGCGTGCGGGGGCCGGCGCCGCGCGAGGCGGCGGGGGCGGCGGATCCAGCGGCAGGTCGAAGCTCATGTCGTCCAGC
>NZ_JBFUGN010001577.1:0-837 GCF_056402895.1 Rhizobacter sp. P3_B12
GTCCGACAGGTCGGGCCGGTGGCATTCCTGCGTGTGCACCACCAGCACGCCCATCGCGCGGCACAGCGCCACCAGCTCGGCCGCGGCCGGCACCACCGGCGCGAGCAGCGACACGTCGTTGCCGAGCGCCGCGCCGAAGCCGCCCGGCTCGATGAAATCGCGCTGCATGTCGATCATCAGCAGCGCGGTGTGCGCCGGCTCGAACTCGAACGGGCCCGGCAGGGCATCGACCTGGATCATCAGTGGCTTCCCCCCATGTGATGGCCAAGCACGTGGCGGTCGGCGACGCGCGCATCGGCCTCGTGCACGATGCGCCCCTCGCTCATCACCGCGATGCGGTCCGAC
Source organism: Rhizobacter sp. P3_B12 (assembly GCF_056402895.1). Taxonomy (NCBI): domain Bacteria; kingdom Pseudomonadati; phylum Pseudomonadota; class Betaproteobacteria; order Burkholderiales; family Sphaerotilaceae; genus Rhizobacter; species Rhizobacter sp. P3_B12. The sequence continues at coordinate 346 of NZ_JBFUGN010001577.1, forward strand.
AGCGCGAGCAGCTCGTCCAGGTCCTCGCTGATCAGCAGCACCGCGCCGCCGCGGTTGCGCACGTCCATCAGCCGCTGGTGGATCTCGGCGACCGCCGCGAAATCGAGCCCGAACACCGGGTTCGAGACGATCAGCACCTCGGCCTCGTCGCTCAGCTCGCGCGCCAGCACCGCGCGCTGCACGTTGCCGCCGCTGAGCGCGCGGATCGGCGCCAGCTCGCTGCGCGTCTTGACGCCGAACTCTGCGATCAACCGGCGTGCGCGCTCGCGCAGCACCGAGGTGCGCAGCCAGCCACCGCGTGCCGCGGGCGCGCGGTCGAAGGAGCGCAGGCCGATGTTGTCCGAGACGCTCAGGTCGCCGACGCAGGCGTTGCGCAGCGGCTCCTCCGGCAGGCTGCGCACCTTCAGGCGCTGGTTCTGCGCGCGCGTCGCGGCGAAGCGCTCGCGCTGCTCGCCGTGGCCGACCCACACCTCGCCCGACACGCGCCGACGC
>NZ_JBFUGN010001578.1:0-835 GCF_056402895.1 Rhizobacter sp. P3_B12
AGACCAAACAGCGTCCAACCAATCTCCTTCAAGAAGGTCATGCCTCCTCCTCATGGCGCCGCAGGCGCACGATTTCGAATGACCCTCTGCCCGAGACCAAACAGCGTCCAACCAATCTCCTTCAAGAAGGTCATGCCTCCTCCTCATGGCGCCGCAGGCGCACGATTTCGAATGACCCTCTGCCCGGCAGAAGACGGGACAGAGCCATTCCAACACTGGCGAAATCTCTCATGGCTATCAGCTCATCTCGTGGTGGTCGAAAGCGCTCATAGACGACCGTCATGAGCGGGCCTCAGCAGGGAAGACCGCTTGATGGAAGTGTTGGGCTACATGCTCAGCGAGACAAGTCTTCGGCCGTTCCATCCACGGCGGGACCTACGCTCTCAGGCAAGCTGCGCAGGACCAAATCGAGAGCCTCGTCCGCTGTGAGACCCGATGCAGGGAGACTGCGTCCTGGAATCGACACGGTGTGCTTGCCTTCGGGCGTGCACCCGACCACTGGGCAGTCCTCGGTGTATGGATAGCCCGTGCACCTGCTGAAGCACAAGCGCGACAAGCTCGTGAAAGGGAATAGCTGTCTCAGTTGTGGGGTCTCGTACGCGAGACGTATGAATACTGCGAGTTCAGGGAAATCCGTCGGGACCCGCTGGAGATACGTATCCCAAGCCCGCTGCGTAGCCTTGCCGCTTTCAAAAGCTTCGGCACCCTCGGCGACTGAAACGAAGGGGAAGGATGCCGCCAAGGCCATTGAGTTTGATAGACCGGCTATCCAGAAATCTATAGCTGAGGCGGCGAGTTCGACGTTGGGAGTCTGCCCCCTCGCAAGCTGAACGCC
>NZ_JBFUGN010001579.1:0-833 GCF_056402895.1 Rhizobacter sp. P3_B12
GCACACCGATGCCCCGGCCGCGCGGCGCGCCGCCGGCAGCCTGCGGCTGTTCCTGCTGCACCTGCACCAGGAGAGCGAGGGGATGCACGTGGTCGAGCACGTGCTGCTGCGCCCGCTCGCGCCGGGCGGCCGCGCGCATGCGGCGCTGAACCTGAAGCCGGGCTTCCATGCGCTGCGCGTCACGGTGCTGATGCCGGGCTGGACCGCGCGCACCCGCCAGCCGGCGTTCCGCCGCTTCGCGCAGGACACCTTGCGCATCAACTGCCCGGCCCACCTGTCGCTGCACTGCCTGTGGCTGGAGCTGGAGGCGATGCAGCGCTTCGAGGCCTGCTGGGTGCCGTGGCTGGCGGCACGCGAGGCGCTGGCGGCCGCGCCCGGCGATGCGCACCTGGCCGAGCAGGCGGACGGGGCGGCCTGCCGCGTGATCCAGTGTGTGCGCCAGCCGGGCGACACCCCCGATGCAGGAGGCGAGGGCGACGAGCCCTTCGTCCAGGGCCATGCCTGACGCGCACCTGATCGAGCACCTGCACATCGATGTCGGCTTCGACGGCGCGCTGCCGGCCGACGAGGCCGACGAGGCTGAAGTACGGCTCGCCGCGTTCATGCAGGGCCCGGCGCTGCGCATCGTCGACGAGCTGTTCGACGAGGCCTGCGCGCCCGACGAGGTGTGGCGCATCGACGAGCTGGCGATCGACCTCGGCGAGGTGCCGGTCAACGGCATGGAAGACGAATGGGCGCTGCGCCTGCGCGAGCGGCTGCAGGACCGGCTGGCCGACCTGCGGGGGCCCGGTGGCGCGGCCGCGGCGCGCGGCGGGGCCGGCGGCGTGCGGCGC
>NZ_JBFUGN010001580.1:0-830 GCF_056402895.1 Rhizobacter sp. P3_B12
CGCCGCGATCAAACGCGCCGACCTGATCGCCTTGGCAACCGAGCGCGCCCAGCTGCTGCCCGGCGGCGGCACGCCTTGGGAAGTCCTGCAGGGCGTGCCCACGGCGCCTTGGGTCGACCTGATGTCCCGCAAGCGCTGCACGGCCCGCTGGAGCGATTGGCGCAACGCCTTCAGCGAGCGCGCCGACTTCCTCGATTTCCAACGCCAAGAGCAAGCCCACCAGCTCGGCCGCTGAACACCCACGGAGCACCTATGGAACACATCACTGCCATCCCGCTGAATCACCTCCACGAGAGCCCGTTCAATCCACGGCGCACCTTCGTCGGCATCGACGACCTGGCCGCCAACATCGTGGCCGAGGGTCGCATCCACGAGCCGCTGCTTGCCCGGCCGACCGTCATCATGGGCATCGATGGCTTCGAGATCGTCTTTGGGCACCGCCGCTTCCGCGCGGCAGCGGCGGCCGGCCTGCTGACGGTACCCTGCATGGTCCGCACGATGACCGATGCCGAGRCACGCAGTGCGCAGGTTGCAGAGAACCTGCAGCGCGCCGACGTGCACCCGATCGAGGAGGCCGAAGGCTTCCAGGCCATGATCGATGGCGACAACCTGACAGCCGACGACCTGGCGGCGAAGTTCGGGAAGAGCCGCAGCTATGTGTACGGCCGGCTGAAGCTGCTGGAAGCCTGCCCCGCCGTCCGCAAAGCCTGCCTGGCTGGGGAGGTCGGCAGCGAGGTCGCGCTGCTCATCGCGCGGCTGCGCACGCCGGCTTTCCAGGAGAAGGCGCTCAACTACATCAGCAAGGAATATCACGCGAAGCTGGACGATGG